>NZ_JAFCLX010000079.1:0-22542 GCF_018130205.1 Bradyrhizobium sp. AUGA SZCCT0222 | reverse complement strand
GAGAGCGCGTTATAAGCCGTAAAGCCATTGCGCAGGGAATGTCGGATGCTCTCCGCTGCCCTGTATGCTCGTGTGCACCATCTTGTTGCACAATCGCACACGAGACCGCGGGTGCAGCGCGCACCCGGCATTCCCTGCTCCCTTGTTTTTGGGAGGAACAGATTTGCATGACCCGGGCATTGCGCCGCGGGATCGCGGAGGTGTGCTTGAAGGTGTGTTTCCGTCACCCTGAGGTGCGAGCGAAGCGAGCCTCGAAGGGTGCTCGGCCACAGTCGGGCCGTCGTCCTTCGAGGCGCGCAAGAGCGCGCACCTCAGGATGACGGAATCGCGGACCGAATTGGCTGCAAAGGGCGGCCAAACGACGGCCCAAACACCGGAAATTAACCCTTTACTAACCATACACCGGGCAAAATTTGCCCAGTGAAGTCGAGTGTCGTCAGCCGCGTAGAACGGGAGGAACCCCGTGGACGCCAGTGCGGTGCCTCACTTACGGAGCGGCGGCCCTTCGGCCGCCGCGAAGACGTCTGGCGGCCGCGGCCGCCATTCGCGAGGAGCTGCAAGCATGGTCGACGTCACGGCAGGTCAGGGCACAGGGGCAAGCGGCGGCTTCCCCAGCTTCAGTGAAATCGGCACCATGCTCCGGCGCGGCGATCTCGCCCTCGCCTTCGGCGTCCTCACCATCCTGGTGGTGCTGATCCTCCCGCTGCCCGCGATCGTGCTCGACCTGTTCCTGGCGATCTCGATCACGGTGTCGATCCTGATCCTGATGACGGCGCTGTTCATCCAGGCGCCGCTGGAATTCTCGTCGTTTCCGACCGTCCTGCTGATCTCGACCATGCTGCGGCTGTCGCTGAACATGGCCTCGACCCGGCTGATCCTGAGCCACGGCCATGAGGGCACGGCGGCGGCCGGCCACGTCATCGAGGCGTTCGGCAATTTCGTGATGGGCGGTAATTTCGTAATCGGAATTATCGTGTTCGCGATCCTGGTCATCGTGAACTTCATCGTCATCACCAAGGGTTCGGGCCGTATCGCCGAAGTCGCGGCCCGCTTCCAGCTCGACTCGATGCCCGGCAAGCAGATGGCGATCGACGCTGATCTGTCCGCCGGCCTGATCGACGAAGCCACCGCCAAGCGGCGCCGCAAGGAACTGGAAGACGAAAGCGGCTTCTTCGGCGCCATGGACGGCGCCTCGAAATTCGTGCGCGGCGACGCCATCGCCGGCCTCCTGATCGTTTTCATCAACGTCATCGGCGGCATCATCATCGGCGTCGCCCAGCAGGGCATGAGCTTTGGCGATGCCGCCCGCACCTACACCATCCTGACCGTCGGCGACGGCCTGGTCACCCAGGTGCCGGCGCTGATCGTCTCGACCGCGGCCGGCCTGCTCGTCTCCAAGGCCGGCATCACCGGCGCCGCCGACAAGGCGCTGATGAAGCAGCTCTCTGGTTACCCGCAGGCGCTCGGCATGTCGGCCGGCGTGATGCTGGTGCTGGCCTTGCTGCCGGGCATTCCGATGCTGCCGTTCGTGGCGCTCGGCGGCGGCGCCGCTGTCCTGGCCTGGAAGGCGCGCAACCGCAACCGCAATACCAGGGCGGCCGAAGCCGCCGAGCTCGCCGCGCCCGATATTGCAGCTGCGGCCGCCAGCGCGGCGGCGGAAGAGCCGATCGCCAATTCGCTCAAGATCGACGATCTCAAGATCGAGCTCGGCTATGCGCTGCTGCCGCTGGTCAACGGCCCCGACGGCACCGACCGCCTCACCGAACAGATCAAGGCGCTGCGCCGTTCGCTCGCGGTCGAAATGGGCTTTGTGATGCCGGCGGTGCGCATCCTCGACAACGTCCAGCTCGAGGCCAACACCTACATGATCAAGATCAAGGAAGTCGACGCCGGCAGCGGCAAGATCTGGCCGAACCAGTTCATGGTCATGGACCCGGCCGGTAACCAGGTCGGCGTGCCCGGCATCCACACCATCGAGCCGACTTTCGGGCTGCCCGCGACCTGGGTCGACGCCAGCCTGAAGGAAGAGGCGTCGCTGAAGGGCTATACCGTCGTCGACGCTGCGACCGTGCTGTCGACGCATCTGACCGAGCTGTTGAAGAGCAATATGTCGGACCTGCTGTCCTATGGCGAGGTGCAGAAGTTGATCAAGGACCTGCCGAAGGAACAGGGCGAACTGGTCAAGGACATCGTGCCGAGCCAGGTCACCATGTCGGGCATCCAGCGCGTGCTGCAATTGCTGCTGTCCGAACGGATCTCGATCCGCGACCTCTCCACCATCCTGGAAGGCATTGCCGACGCGCTGGCGTTCTCGCGCAACCCCGCCACCATGGTCGAGCACGTCCGCGCCCGGCTGGCGCGCCAGATCTGCGCCCAGAACACCTCCTACAACGGCTATCTGCCGCTGATCGCGCTGTCGGCGCGGTGGGAACAGGCGTTCGCCGAATCGATCGTCGGCAGCGGCGAAGACCGCAGCCTGGCGATGCAGCCGTCAAAGCTGTCGGAGTTCATGACCGCGGTGCGCGTCAGCTTCGAGCGCGCCGCCCAGGAAGGCGAGGCCCCGGTGCTGGTGACGTCGGCGGCGATCCGCCCGTTCGTGCGCTCGCTGGTGGAACGGTTCCGCGCCCAGACCACCGTGCTGTCGCAGGCCGAAATCCACCCGCGCGCCCGGCTGAAAACGGTCGGCAGCGTTTAGTTCCGCCGCGAAAATCGACAAGGGCGCCGCGAGGCATTTTCGCCACAGGCAAACGGTTTGTAAAAATCGGCCCCGCCGGGGGTGTTTTCCGATCACCCACGAAATACGCATTTAACATATTGAAATAATTCATAAATTATTGATTTCGAGGCGCCGCCGCGCGATCTCCAATCGCGGCCGTTCAAGTCTTTTCACTGCGTTGTGATCGCATCTGTGGAACGAAACAGCGAATTCCTACGTTTCCTGTGCCGAGACGTTGAACCTGTTTGTCGATGAGGCCGTCTAATTCGACACAGGGGAAGGCGGGCAGGAGACTTCCATGAACCACTCGATTTACAGCGCAGACCGCACGACCCATCTCAAGATTGTGGTCGTAGCTTTGGCCGTGGGCATCCTGGTCGCCGGCTTCGGCATCACGGCGCGCACCACTTCGGACGAAGGTTTCCAGCAGACCGCGAGCAACCGCGTGATGAAGGCCGGCAAGCCGGTCGTGGTCACGAGTTCGGGCAATTCGGTCGTACGCTAAGAAAAGGAATTCACGAATTCACGCGGCTCTTTACAGCCCCCCAAAGTCGCCACGTGAAGTACTAGAAGACCCCAACTACCCCTAAGTTGACACTACCCCAAGTCGACTACGAAAACGCCCGCTCCCCACGGGCGTTTTCTCTTTCCATAGCGTTTTCAAGCGAAGTGGATCCCGGTTCGCGTGAAGAAAACGCGTCAAAATAAAATGGGGGGGGGTCCAAAAAAATCAGCGCGCCGGCCCGGCCGGCACCGTCTCGATCAGCTTGCCGGCGAAGACCGGCGGCAAGTTCGGCTTGCCGTCACGCGATCCGCCGGCCTGCTCGACCGTCACCGCGTAGGTCGCGGCGTTGATCGTGCCGGCGTCGTAGGACGCGAGCACGTTACGCGCGGTGAACTCGCTGCCGCCGATCACGCCCAGCGAGCGCGGCTGCGGCAGCTTGTCGGAGACCAGCCATAGCTCGAAGCTCTTGCCGGCTTCGGCGGTGGCGCCGACCTTGCGGACGGTGAAATTTTTTGTGGCGGCGTCGACAGTGAGGATGAACGCCGGCGAACCGCCGTTCGCCTGCAAGATCGCCACGTATTGCGCCGACGGCGGCGCCGGCAGCGGCGGCGTCTTGACCTCGACCAGTTGCGTGCGGATCTTGGGACGAAGAGCATTGGGCAGCGAGTCCGGCGAATAGACCTGCAGGCCGAGCATCGCGATCAGCGCCGCGGCGGCAGCCGTCGCGAACGACGCCAGATTGCGCCAGCGCTTCACCCGGCCGGACAGCTGGACGACGTTGGAATTGTCCAGGGAATTGCGGGCGAAATTGTCGGCAGCGGAAGGGCCCGCGGCCGAACCGTCGGCGACCGGCGCCTGTTCGACAAATACGGGCACTATCGACGGCGGAGGCGGTGCGGCTTCCGGCAGCGCCAGCGGCACCTGCGGTCCGGCATGTCCGATCGCGCGTTGAATATTCTCCCACACGATCGGCCGCGGCTCGACCGAGCCGACCATCTGGTTGAGGACGCCGAGCCTGTACTCCCACGCCTGGACCACGGCGGTGAATTCCGTGTCGACGGCCATCATGGTTTCGACCTGCGCGCGCTCGTCGGCATCGAGGGTGCCGAGCGCATATTCCGCGGCGAGCGCGATATGGTCTTCGCTATAGGCCATCATCTAACGTCCAGGGCACCCTTCAAGACAGCTTCCAAAGAACTCAAATCCAGAAACTCAAAGCCCGAGACATTCCCGGATATCCATCATGCTGCGGCGCAGCCACGTCTTCACCGTATTCACCGGCGTCTCGAACTTGGCGGCCAGCTGCTCGCGGCTCCAGCCGTTGTAATAGGCCAGCAGCACCAGCTTCTGCCTATCCGGCTCCAGACGGCCGACGCATTCCAGCAGCCGCTTCAACTCTTCCGTCATCTCGCGCCGCGCCAGCGGATCGGGTGAATCGGCGGCCACTTCCATTGCGGTCGGCTCCTCCTCGATCGAGGCCTCGCTCTTTTTGCGCACGACGTCGATCGCCCGGTTGCGCGCGATCGCCGCCATCCACGTGATCGGCGAAGCAAGCGCCGGATTGAATTGGCCCGCGCTGTTCCAGATCTTGACGTAGGCCTCCTGAATGACCTCCTCGGCGAGATCCTGTCGGCGCAAGATACGGAGGACGACACCGAAGAGTTTCGCGCGCGTGGCGGCGTAAAGCCGTTCGAAAGCGGCTTCATCCCCCTTCGCAACAGCGGCAATCAGCCAAACCAGCTCGGCTGGCGTCAGCATTCGGCGTCCCCCAAATCGCGATCCCCCATCGCGCTTTACGCCGGGAGGCATCGAGAACCCTCCTAGCATACCTTGCAGCAAACCAGCCACCAAGACGCCTGTCTGTGGACATTATCAAAGAAAAACCCGGACCTTGCGGCCCGGGTTGTCGATGATCGGATGAGGGAAGGTAAGGCGTCAGGCGATGGCGCCGAGGCGGGCGCGCATCAACCCGATGGAGTCCATGTCGGCCTGCTCGCGGGCGTTCTCCTCGGCGCGTTCGCGCGCCTGGTCACGCTCGTCCAGCAGTTCGACCTTCTTGAGCTCCTCGAAGGCTTCGCCGAGGAGGCTCTTGGCATCCTCGAGCTGGATGCGCAGTTCGTCGGCCGAACGGGTCAGGTTCTCGCGCCGCTGGATCGCCGCCTTGGCATAGGTCGGATAGGCGAAGTGAGAGGGATCTTGGATCCCGGCCCGGTCCTGCTCGGTCTGGATTTCGCGCTCGAGGTCGACCGACATGCGCTGGAAATCAGCGATCATGCCTTCGATCTGGGTAACCCTTCGGCGCTTCTCATCGACCTGAAACTTCTTCAGGCGGATCAGCGTTTCACGTGACTTCATCGACTCATACTCCCCAGAAGTCCCAATCTTAACGCGGGACAAAGCCGGCTTCCCCCGGGGGCCCCGCCAGCAAGACTATTCATGTGCCGGGGATGATGGCCTGACAAAGTTAGCGTTCCGTTTCCAAACCAGTCAGGATCTGCGCCAATTGCTGGTAGCCGTCGGCGAGGCTTGCTTTTTCGCCCTTGCCCTGCCGCAGGAACCCTTCCAGCGGCTCGTGCAGCCGGATCGCCTCGTCCACCTCCGGGCTCGACCCCGCCCGGTACGCGCCGAGCCGGATCAGTTCCTCCATATCGGCGTAGGTCGCCATCACCTGACGGCCCCGCGTGATCACGGGCAGATAGGCCGGATCGGCCGATTTCGGCATGGTGCGGGAGACCGATTTGAGGACGTTGATCGCGGGAAAACGCCCGCGCTCGGCGATCGATCGCTGCATCACGACGTGGCCGTCGAGAATGCCGCGCACCGCGTCCGCGATCGGTTCGTTATGATCGTCGCCATCGACCAGCACGGTGAAAATCCCGGTGATGGTGCCGGTGCTGGTGCCTGGCCCTGCCCGCTCCAGAAGCTTCGGCAGTTCAGTGAACACCGTCGGCGTATAGCCTTTGGCGGTCGGCGGCTCACCCGCTGACAGTCCGATCTCGCGCTGCGCCATCGCAAAGCGCGTCACGGAATCCATCAGGCACAGCACGTCCTTGCCTTCATCACGAAAATATTCGGAGATCGCGAGCGTCAGATAGGCCGCCTGCCGGCGCATCAAGGCCGGCTCGTCGGAGGTCGCCACCACCACGACCGAGCGCGCCAGGCCTTCATCGCCAAGGTCGTCCTGCAGGAACTCCTGCACCTCGCGGCCGCGTTCGCCGATCAGGCCGATGACCGTGATATCGGCATCGACATTGCGCGCCAGCATCGACAGCAGCACCGATTTGCCGACGCCGGATCCGGCGAAGATGCCGAGCCGTTGGCCGCGGCAGCAGGTCAGGAACGTATTCAAGGCGCGCACGCCAAGATCGAGCGGCGCGCCGACCCGTTGGCGTGAATGCGCCGGCGGCGGCGAGTTCCGATACGGCATCGGCGATGGCCCCTGCGTCAGCGGCCCCTTGCCGTCGATCGGTTCCCCCATCGCGTTGAGCACGCGGCCGAGCCAGGATGGCGAGGGCCGCACCTGCCCCGCGGCATTGGCGATCACGGCGCGGCAGCCGCGCCTGACCCCTTCGAGGCCGGCGAACGGCATCACCACCGCATTGTTCCCGGAGAAGCCGATCACCTCGGCCGGAATGAAACTGCCGCCGGTCTCGATCACGATCCTGGCGCCGACCGACATCGCATGGATCGGCCCCGCGATCTCGACCATCAGCCCGCGCACGCCGATCACACGGCCATATATATTGACGCCGTCGACATCGCCGATCTGTTCCGCGAGCGCCTTCATTGCGAAAACCTTAAGTTTCCGCGTGTTTGAAAGGGGCGCTTAACCTCGTGTTTACCCGCATCGTTAATCATTGCGTCACTGTCTTTGGTGACTGAGAGCGCTTGCCCATCAGAAGAAGGGTGAGTCGCGGGAGTCGGTTAGGCCCGTCTCTTAATGTGGAACTTGAACGAGAACGGTAAGGAAAAGCTGCTTCGACGCAATATCTTACGGCGATTCGACAAAAATTGCACGGTTAGAGCTTGCGAACACGAATCAGTATTTGTTAACCATATGTCGTCAGGATCCGAATCAGTTGTTCAAAGGCGTTTTGAGTGCCGCAAGTGCGGCCGACCTGACGCCCGGAGCGGCGACTATAGGGGACTGGCATGCGCGTTTTGCTGATAGAAGATGACAGCGCCGTCGCGCAGTCGATCGAGCTGATGCTTAAATCCGAGAGTTTCAACGTCTATACGACGGATCTCGGAGAAGAAGGCGTCGATCTCGGTAAGCTTTACGATTACGACATTATCCTTCTCGACCTCAATTTGCCCGACATGTCCGGTTACGACGTGCTCAAGCAGCTTCGGGTGTCGAAGATCAAGACCCCCATTCTGATCCTCTCCGGCCTCGCCGGCATCGAGGACAAGGTCAAGGGTCTCGGCGTTGGCGCCGACGACTACATGACCAAGCCCTTCCACAAGGACGAACTGGTCGCCCGCATCCACGCGATCGTGCGCCGTTCCAAGGGTCATGCCCAGTCCGTGATCCAGACCGGCGACCTCGTGGTCAATCTCGACACCAAGACGGTCGAGGTCGGTGGCCAGCGCGTCCATCTGACGGGCAAGGAATACCAGATGCTGGAGCTGCTCTCGCTCCGCAAGGGCACCACGCTCACCAAGGAAATGTTCCTCAACCACCTCTATGGCGGCATGGACGAGCCCGAGCTCAAGATCATCGACGTCTTCATCTGCAAGCTGCGCAAGAAGCTCGCCAACGCTTCGGAAGGCCGCAATTTCATCGAGACTGTGTGGGGCCGCGGCTACGTGCTGCGCGAGCCGCACGAGCAGGAAGAACGCATTCCCGCCTGACCAGGGTTTACGGCGAGCCGCAAGGCTCACTCCTCCCCGACTGGACCCCGCCGCGAATGGCGGGGTTTTTGTTTTTGGGCCTGACACACGACAAATTCGCTTCCCCTGGATTGAAACCCACTTCGCGGTGCCTCGTATCTGACGGAACTGTCCGCAAACGAGGGGGAAGTCGTGAAAAACGTCAGGCTGCTTGCCGCGGTTGCGCTCGGATCGGCATCGGGCGCGCTCATCGGCTATTCGGCGCTCGCCGGCGGCGACAAGGTCGCCTTCCCGGAGAATTTCGACAAGGACACGCTCTACGCCACCGTCAGCCGTTACGACAACAAGCAGTATCGCGAGCTCTATGCGACGCCGGCGGCGGTCGATGCGGTACGCAAGGGGCAGCCGGTCCCGAGCGGCACGGTGCTGACGCTGGTTCAGTACAAGGCGCAGCTCGATGCGGCCGGCGAGCCGCTCAAGGATGCCAGCGGCCGTTTCCAGAAGGGCGACCTCGTCGCCTACACGGTGATGGAAAAGCGCGACGGCTGGGGCACCGAGTACAAGGACGACATTCGGAACGGCGAATGGGAGTATCAGGCGTTTGGGCCGGACAGGAAGGTCAACGACAAGGCCAATTTGACGAGCTGCTTCACGTGCCACAAGCCACATGCCGGGCAGGATTTTGTTATCTCACTTGCGGGCCTGAAGGGCACGCCAGAAGGCGCCATGGCAAAGCCCGCGCCGGGCCCCGGCGTCGTCTCGATCTCCGACTTCAAATTCGGACCGGAGAACGTCGTCGTCAACAAGGGCCAGACCATCACCTGGCACAACACCGATTCCTCGCCGCACCAGGTCACAATCACCGGCGCCAAAGCGCAGCGCTCGTCAATCGCGCTGAAAGGCCAGACCACCCAGCTGACCCTCGCCGATGCCGGAATCTACGACTACATCTGCGGCCTGCACCCGGCGATGAAGGGCAAGATCGAGGTCAAGGAATAGCCTGCTGCGTCAAGGCCGATTGGCTAACTCCGCCTGAAAACGGGGGCGTTTTTGCTTGGGATTGAACCGACACCTCCGATGCGCCGACCAATGGGTCGTGCGAACGTGGGGACTGATCGAGTCGGGGCGTTATCAATGATCTTGCAATCCCTCGCCGGGCTACCGGCGTTTCTGGTCTATTTCTGCACGGCGCTGGTCGCCGTGGCCGCCTACCTCTTCGTCTATACCCGTGTCACGCCGCATGACGAATTCCTGCTGATCCGCGACAATAATCCGGCAGCGGCAATCGCGTTGGGGCTCAGCCTGCTCGGCTTCGCGCTGCCTTTGGTCAGCGCCATCGCCCATTCCGCCAATGTCTGGGATTGCCTGATCTGGGCTGTTGTCGCGCTGATCGTTCAGATCATCGTCTTTTACCTCGTCAAGATACCGGTGCCGAACCTGTCGCAGCGGATTGCGGGCGGCGAGCTTGCCGCCGCCATCTGGCTTGGTCTAGCCTCGCTGGCCGCGGGCGCACTCAACGCTGCCAGCATGATCTACTGACCATGGCCAACAAGCCCCCCAAACGCACAAGCGAATTCGGGACGCGCAAACCATCGGTGCCGCCTGTCCCGCAGTCGTCGGGCCCGCCGGCAAAGCGTTCCGGCCACGTCGCGTTGTTTCTGATGGGCACGCTCGCGGTTGGCAGTGCCGCCTACACGCTGATGCCCAGCAACAAATGCGAACCGTCGCCGAACACAGCGCAGCCGTCGCTGCTGCAAAGCAGCGCCGCCGAATGCCAGCAGCGCGGGTCTTCATCCAGCAGTTCGGGTGGCGGCGGAAGCTCCTCACGCAGCAGCTATTACTCCGGCGGCTCCTCGTCGAGTTCTTCGGGTTCGAGCAATTCCTCCTCGAGCTATTCGGGCTCCAGCACCTCCGATTCCGGCTCGCACAGCGCGCAGCGCGGCGGCTTCGGTTCGTTCGGGCATGCCGTCGGCTTCTCTGGCGGCTGAATGTCATGGAACGCATCCCCTGCCCCGAACGCGACGACTGGCGTGCCACCGCCGAAAGCGCCGGATTCACTTTTCACACCATCGGCGGCGAGCGTTATTGGGACGAACGGGCCTATTACGCATTCACGCTGAACGAGATCGAACGGCGGATCGAGGCGCCCACCGGTGAGATCGAGGCGATGTGCCTCGAGGTGGTCGGCCGCGCGATCAACGACGAGAAATATCTGCGCCGGTTGAAAATACCCGAAGCCTTCTGGCCCCTGCTGTCGGAGAGCTGGCGCCGTCGCGACGCCAGCCTCTATGGCCGGCTGGACCTGAGCTATGACGGCTGGAGCCCGGCGAAACTGCTGGAATACAACGCAGATACGCCGACCTCGATTTTCGAAGCGGCGGTTTTTCAGTGGACCTGGCTCGAACAGGCGATCGAACGCAGCATCATCCCGAAGCGCGCCGACCAGTTCAACTCGATCCATGAACGGCTGATCGACGCCTGGAAAAAACACGGCAGCGCAAAGCACCTGCATCTGGCCGGGATGACCGACAATGCCGAGGACGCCGGCACCCTGGCCTATCTGCAGGACACCGCTAGTCAGGCGGGATTGAAGACCACGCTGATGGACATCAAGGACGTCGGATTGGGGGGCGATGGCCGGTTCGTCGATCTCGACGATCGCGGCATTGAGCTCGCCTTCAAGCTCTACCCCTGGGAATGGATGTTTCAAGACACGTTCGGCGCAAATCTGTCGAGCGCGCCGACGCGCTGGATCGAGCCGCCGTGGAAAGCGATCCTGTCCAACAAGGGCATTCTTCCGTTGCTCTGGGAGAAGTTCCCAAAACACCCCAATTTGCTACCGGCCTATTTCGAGGACGATCCGAAGGCGGCAATGCTCGGCTCCTCGTTCGTGCGCAAGCCGCTTTATTCGCGCGAAGGCGCAAATGTGACGCTCGTCAGCGCCGGCTCGACGCTGATGGAACAGCAAGGCCCATATGGGGCGGAAGGCTTCATCCTGCAGGGTTTCGCGTCCCTGCCGAGCTTTTCCGACCAATACCCGGTGCTCGGAAGCTGGCTGATCGATCACACACCGTGCGGACTATCGATCCGCGAGGACGAAAATCCGATCACCGGCAACACGTCACGGTTCGTACCGCACGCGATTCTGTAGCGGAAGCTATCGACAGACCGATAGATCAGCGTGCCGACGCCACCGACCTTGGCGCCTGCGGCACCAGGGTGGCTACCCCGGGGCGCACAACGGTTGGTGCGGCATTTGGACGATAGAGCCCGCGGCGATCCGGATAGGGCTTGAAGGCGTTGGTGATTCCGACCACGGATTCGGCAGCCCCCAGCGCCAGCACGCCATCGGGCTCCAGCATCCGCGAGATGCGTTCGAAGATTTTGGCTTTGGTGTCCTGGTCGAAATAGATCAGGACGTTGCGGCAGAAGATCACGTCGAACGTGCCGAGGTGAGAAAAATCCTGCAGCAGGTTCAACTGACGGTGCTGCACCATGCTGCGGATGTCGGCGTTGAGCTGCCACAGCTCGCCATTCTGCGTGAAATATTTCACCAGCATCTGGATCGGCAGGCCACGCTGCACCTCGAACTGGCTGAAGATGCCGGCCTTGGATTTTTCCAGCACGGCCAGCGAAAGGTCGGTCGCGACGATCTCGGTGCGCCAGCCCGCCAGCATGGCGCCGGCCTCCTTCAGGCACATCGCAATCGAATACGGTTCCTGCCCGGTGGAGGAAGCCGCGCACCAGATGCGCAGGGAACGACGCGCCGCGCGCGCCTGCGCCAGCGCCGGGAGCACCGCCTCTTTCAGATGATCGAACGGAAGCTTGTCGCGAAAGAAGAAAGTCTCGTTGGTGGTCATCGCTTCGACCACTTCCGCCGTCAGCGCCTCGGCGCCGACCTTCATCTTCTGAACGAGTTCGGGGATGCCGGCGAGATTCGCCTTGCGCGCCAGCGGCACCAGACGGCTCTCGACCAGATATTGCTTGTCGGCGGACAGGTCCAGTCCGGAACGCTCTTTCAGAAGCTTACGCAGATACTCATAGTCCTGAGGCGTCACGAACGATCTCCCGAAAACAACCGAACCAGTTTCGGCGCGATCTGATTAAGCGGCAATATCGCGGCGCAAATGCCGGCATTCGCGGCCGCACCCGGCATGCCCCACACCACACTCGTCGCCTCGTCCTGGGCAATCACGCTGCCGCCGGCCGCGACGATATCCTTGCCGCCGCGCATGCCGTCGGAGCCCATGCCGGTCAGGATCACGGACATGATGCCGCCCTGCCAGACGTCGATCGCGGAGGTGAACAGCGGATCGACCGCAGGCTTGCAGAAATTCACCGGCGGTCCGTCGTCGAGTGCGATCGCGGCCTCGGCGCCATGACGCACGACCTTCATATGACGACCGCCCGGCGCGAGATAGATCTGGCCGGCCTTGACGATCTCGCCATCGACCGCCTCATGCGCCGGCCGCCGGCTCGAACGCGCCAGATGCTCGGCGAGAATCGTGGTGAAGGTCGGCGGCATATGCTGCGTGATCAGAACCGGGAAACGGTCGATCACAGGCCCGATTTCGGTGACCAGCGACATCAGCGCCTGCGGACCACCGGTCGACGAGCCGATCAGGAGCACGCGCGGCGCCAGCATGCTGAACGGGCGGCGTGCCAATTGCGATTGCGCTGCCGGCGCCGCCAACGGTGGGCGCGCCGCAGCCTCGCGCGGCTTGTCGTGGTGGACCGGTGCCAGTGTCGGACTCGCATGCGCAGGCGCGTGCGACGAGCGGCGGATCTTGGCGCCGAGGTGACGGATCTTCTGGATCAGATCGTGGCGAAAAGTTTCGGCTGCGGAAGCCTCGCGCGTGCTTTCGGGCTTTGGAATGTAGTCGGAGGCGCCAAGCGAGAGCGCCTTGAAGCTGATCTCCGCATTGCGGCGGGTCAGCGTCGAGGCCATGATGATGATGAGATCACGCTTCTTCGCCAGCAGTTTCGGCAGCGCGGAAATGCCGTCGAGCTCCGGCATCTCGATATCGAGCACGGCGACGTCGGGATTAATGCGTTCGAGCTGGTTGACGGCGTCGAGGCCGGTGCGCAGGGAGGCGACGACCTCCATATCCGGCTCGGCGCCGATCCAGCGTGAGATCATCCCGCGGATGACGACGCTGTCGTCGACCACCATAACACGCAGCTTGTCCTGCCGTGTCGAAGTCGGGGCCGAGGCAGTTGTCAACGCAATACTCATTACTTCACCAGGAACGACTCGAACGGCACACTTAGCAAGATAAAGCCGAAGGCCGTTGAGCCGCCGGATCGAAGCACTTCTTATCTGAGCATGATCTTTTCGGAAAACCGATTTCCACTTTTCCGGATCATGCTGCGCAGATCAGATCAGGCCGACTTCCTGGAACTTCGCGGTGACGATGTCCTTGTCGAACGGCTTCATGATGTATTCGTTGGCGCCGGCGTGCAGCGCACGTGCGATGTGCGCGACGTCGTTTTCGGTGGTGCAGAACACCACCTTGGGCGCATCGCCGCCGGGCATGCGGCGCAGATTGCCGAGGAATTCATAGCCGTCCATCACGGGCATGTTCCAGTCGAGCAGGACCGCCTCGGGCATGGCGCGCTTGCAGGCGTCCAGCGCTTTCGCGCCGTCCTCGGCTTCGATGATCTGGAAATCAAGACCTTCCAGGATACGACGTGCGACCTTTCGAATGACACTGGAGTCATCGACGACGAGACATGTTCTCATTTTCGGCCTCTACTTCCATTCCCCAAAAGGGGACGTTTCCAAATGTTATGTACGCTTTCGCCTTGCTTCTGCTTCTTATGCCGCCAACAGATCCGGCACGATTTCGAGGACGCGATCGACATCGAGGACGACCATGAGCTGGCCGTCGAGGCGGTGGACGCCGCCGGCGAGCTTGGCCATGCGGGGATCGAGATTGACGGGGTTTTCCTCGCGGCTGTCGTCGGGCAGCCGGAGCACCTCGCCGATCTGGTCGATCAAGAGGCCGTAGGACTCGCCGCGCAGGTCGACGCCAACCGCCATCGGCGGCTTGCCGTCGTCGTTTTTGGGCAGCCCGAGCCGGGCGCGCATGTCGACGACCGTGACGATGCGGCCGCGCAGATTGAGCACGCCGGCGATCTCGGCCGAGGACAGGGGAACGCGGGTCAGCCGTTCCGGCATGAACACGTCCTGGACGCGGGAGATCGGCAGGCCGAACAATTGCCCGCCGATCACGGCGGTGACGTATTCGACCACGGTGCCCTCGATGGTGTCGGTCTTGGTTGTCATCGTGTGCGATCCTTTAGCCTTATGCCGCGCGCCTGGTTTCGCCGGCGGTCTGTTCCTTCAGCGCCGCGATCAGGCCGGGACGGTCGAACTTGGCGACGTAATCGTGGAAGCCGGCCTGCCGCCCGCGCTCGATCGCCGCCGGAGAGACCATCGAGGACAGCGCGATGATCGGCATCGCGCTTAAGTGCTGGTCAGCCCGGATCGTCTCGGCAAACTCGAACCCGTTCATGTCGGGCATCTCGATGTCGGTCAGCACCACGTCGAAGGCCTGGCCCGAACGCAGCGCGGTGAGACCTTCCTGCGCATTGGGGACGACCCGCACCCGGTAGCCGGCGGCTTTGAGCACCGGCGCCAGCATGTTGCGGAAGAAGGCTGAGTCGTCGACCAAGAGCACCGACTGCGCGGTCACCGAGGGGCGCATCTCCTTGCGGGAGAACCAGTCGGCAAACGCCATCGGCAAGAAATGGCCGACGTCGATCACTTCGGTGGCCTGGCCCTTGATCACGGCCGAACCCAGAATGCCTTCACTGGAACCGGCGACCTCGATGTGCAGCCGCTCCTCGACGATGTCGATGATCTCGTCGACCACCAGCCCCATCGAGCGGCCGTCGTCTGCGAACACCAGGATCGGCTGGGCGCCGGAGGTCTGGACGTTGACCCCGGTCATCTGCACCAGCGGCATCAGCTGCTCGCGGTACTGCACCATGTAGCGGCCGTTAGAGAGTTCGATCTTGTCGGTGGCGATCTCTTCCAGCCGGGTGACGAGGCCGAGCGGCACCGCCTTGGGCTGGCTCGAACCGGCGCGGAACACCAACAGCGAGGTCAGCTGTTCGCCGGTGTTGGCATGGGCCGCCGCGTTCTCGTCCGCCATCCCCTGGGCGGAGGAGCCGGCGGCGCCGAGCGCCTTGGCAAAGCCGTTGGGGTCGATGATCATGATCACCGCGCCATCGCCCAGGATGGTGTTGCCGGAGAACATGTCGATGTGACGGAGTTTTGTGGACATCGGCTTGACCACGATCTCTTCGGTGTGGAACACGCCGTCGACCACGATGCCAAAGGTCTGGCTGCCGACCTGGGTCACCACGATAAAACCGTTCTCGGGGTCGGAGGAGGAGCCGTCGTCGATCTTGAGCAGCTTCTTCAGGTGCATCAGCGGCAGCAGCTTGTTGCGCAGCCTTAAGACCGCGGTGTCCTTGATGCGCTCGATGCGGTGTTCGGAGTTGGCGCGGGCGCGGACCAGCTCGACAACAGACAATTGGGGTATAGCAAAGCGGTCGCCGCCGGCTTCCACGATCAGGGCCGAGACGATGGCCAGCGTCAGCGGGATCTTGATGGTGACGCTTGACCCCTCGCCGGCCACCGACTTGATGTCGATGGTGCCGCCGATCTGGTCGATATTGGTGCGCACCACGTCCATGCCGACGCCGCGGCCGGAGACCGAGGTGACGGTGGCGGCGGTGGAGAAGCCCGGCGCGAAGATGAACTTGTGGATCTGGGCTTCGGTCATCTTCTCCAGTTCAGCCTCGGAGACGAGCCCGTTCTGCAGTGCCTTGGCCTTGATCCGCTCGGTATTCAGCCCGCGGCCATTGTCGGCGATGCAGATGATGATGTGGCCGCCCTCGTGATAGGCGGACAGACGAATGGTGCCCTGCTCGGGCTTGCCGGAGGCGGCCCGCTCGGCCGGGGTCTCCAGGCCATGATCGGCGGAGTTGCGCACCATGTGCGTCAACGGGTCCTTGATCAGGTCGAGCACCTGGCGGTCGAGCTCGGTGTCGGCGCCGTGCATCTCGAGTTCGATCTGCTTGCCGAGTTCGCCGGAGAGGTCGCGGACGATCCTTGGCAGCTTCTGCCAGGCATTGCCGATCGGCTGCATCCGCGTCTTCATGACGCCTTCCTGCAGTTCGGCGGTGACATTGGAGAGGCGCTGCAGCGGCACCTTGAACTCGGTGTCCTCGTTGCGGCGGGAGATCTCCAAAAGCTGGTTGCGGGTCAACACCAGCTCGGAGACCATGGTCATCAGATGTTCCAGCGTGTCCACGTTGACGCGGATCGACTGGTTGGCGATCTTGTCGGCTTCCTGCACGTCGCCGCCATCGGAGGCGGCGGCCGCCTTGCGGGCCGGCTTTGCCTTTACTTCCTTTGCCGCCTGCGGCGCAGGGGCGGCTTCCGGCGCCGCGGGAGCCACGGCTTTGGCAGCAACTGCGGGCGCGGGTACGACTTCGATCTCGGTCTCGCGGAAGGCGCGTTCGAGATCGTCGAGCGAGACTTCGCCCGGACGCAGCGGCCGTTCCAGCACCTGATCCACCAGCGTGCCCTTGGCAACCTCTTGTGTCTTCGCGGGCTGTATCGGGGGCGCGGCCACGACCGGCGCCGGCGCTTCCACGGAGACGGCTTCGGCCTCAGCGTGCGCGTCGTGCGCCCCGCCCTCCGCCAACAGATGCAGCTTCTCGATCAGGTCCTCGTCGCTGCCTTCCGGCTCGTTCTCGGTCGCTTCGAGACCTGCGAGGATTTCCTTGATGCGGTCGATCGAGGACAGGATCAGCGTGACGGCGCCGGCGGTGACCGGCATGCCGTCGCGGAATTTGCCCATCAGGGTCTCGCCGGCATGGGCCAGCGCTTCCAGCCTCGGCAGGCCGAGGAAGCCGCAGGTGCCCTTGATGGTGTGCACCAGGCGAAAGATGTTATCCAGAATCTTCGCGTTGTTCGGGTCCTGCTCGAACCGCACCAACTGATTGTCGACCGTATCCAGGCTCTCGCTGGTCTCGGTCAAAAATTCCCGCAACAAATCATCCATGAAACCGGCCTTCGCACGCACCGGCACGCGACATCGACGTGCCTTACGGAACTTGGCCAGCTTCTATGCAAAGCGTTTAATATTGGTTGAGCAAATGGAAAAGAACGGCCTCAACAAAGAGATAAGACGGCTGCAATGAATCCAGCCGCCCAATATCAACCTTTGGTTAACCATAATCGCCCCGTGGCGGCGCTCAGGCGGCGGTAACGAGCACCTTGTCGCCGTCGAGCGTGAGCGTCACGGCGAGCCCGCAGGCCTGCGCCAAGAGCCGCGTATAATAAGGCTGTACCGCATGCGCATCGATGGCGGCACTGGAACTCGCACTCAAGAGGTCGGCGATGTTTTGCGGCACGCGGGCGTTGAGGCCGGCCGAGGTGACGCGAAAGCTCATCGTCTCGCCGTCGCCGATCGGGTCGATGGTCAGCGTACCGCCGCGCGGAATGGTCTGCTGCGCAATGACCAGCATGTTCAAGAGCAGCTTGACGCGGTTCTTCGGCAGCAACAGCCGCGGCAAATTCCAGGTGATGGTGATCTTGCCGTCCTCGATATGGCCGCGCGCCATGGTCTGGGCGTCGCCGAGATCGATCTGCGCGCCGGCCGAGCCGGCCGCGCCAAACGCCAGCCGGCAGAACTGCAACCGGGCCGAGGCGGTCTTGGCGCTCTTGCGAATCAGATCGAGCGCGAATTCACGATCTTCGGGCTTGGGATCGTCGTCGAGGACCTCCAGCCCATTGACGATGGCGCCAACCGGGCTGATGAGATCATGACAGACCCGCGAACACAGCAGTGCCGCAAGTTCGAGGGCGTCGGGAGCGACGCCGGGAGACGGAGTGCCAGACATCAGATTTTCCTGGAAGGCCGCGCAGTCCCCAATCGCTGCAAGAGACTGCCGGCGGACAGTTACGAATCACGCATGCTCGGTGGTTTGATACACTGCGCAGGCGCGTGCTGCCAGCACAGGACGGCACCGGTCAAGGGAACACGAACAGCAAATGAGCCCGCTTATGAATGAGGCAAGTCCGCCCGTTATCGATCATGTGGCCGCCACGGCCCTGATCGAGCCGCTGACCGATCTGGTGATCCAGGCCGGCGCCGCGATCCTTGCCGTCAACCGCGCCTCCATGACGGTCGATGGCAAGACCGACGGATCGCCGGTCACGGAAGCCGATCTCGCCGCCGACCGCATCATCGGCGAAGGCCTGGCACGGCTGGCGCCAAATATACCGTCATTGTCCGAGGAGCGGACGCATCTGGCGAAGCTGCCTTACAAGGACAGCTTCTTCCTGATCGACCCGCTCGACGGCACCAAGGAATTCGTCGCCGGCCGCGCCGAATTCACCGTCAACCTGGCGCTGGTGACCGGCGGGGTGCCGCTGCTCGGCATCGTCAGCGCTCCCGCGCTTGGATTGATCTGGCGCGGCATCGTCGGCCGGGGCGCCGAGCGGCTGACCCTTATTGACGGCGGCGCGCCGCGGATCGAGCCGATCCGGACGCGGCCCTGCCCGATCAGCGGAAAAGCCTGGACCGTGGCCGTCAGCCGGTCGCATGGCGATGACCGCACCGAAGCCTTTATCGCCGCAAGGCCCGGAGCCGTGCGCGCCGAACTCGGCTCGGCGGTCAAATTCGGCCGGGTGGCGGAAGGCGCGGTCGATATCTATCCCCGCCTGTCGCCGACCTGCGAATGGGATGTGGCGGCGGGCCATGCGGTGGTTACAGCCGCCGGCGGCAAGATCACGGATTCAACCGGCGCCGCGCTGCATTTTGGTTGTGGCCGCGAAGACTTCATCGTGCCGGAATTCATCGCCTGGGGCGATCCGAAGACCACGCCCTGATTTACTGCGCGAGGCCCTGTTCGAGCCGCGGCCAGCGGGCGGCGGCGTCTTTCAGGAAACGCGAAGGATCGGCCTTGAAAGCATCGCGGTTTTCCTCGCGGCCGAACAGATAGAGCCGCTGGCCTGCGACCACCCAGAACCGCGGGTTACCGGCATAGGTAACGCCTCGCCCCAGGTCGACCGGATCGTAACCACCGAACTGGGGGCCATAGACCTCGGGGTGGGCGACAAAGGAAGCGCGATTGCCCTCGTTGCGAAAGCGCCAGACGGCGCCGGCCTCGGCGGCCTCGAAATCCGCCACGCCCTGGACGGCCACGGAATCGGTGAAATAGGCGACGGGATCAAACCCCTCGATCGCAAGGCCGGAATAGCGATTGACCACCACCCGTTCGGTGGTCGCGGCAAGGGCGGTGAAATCAAGGCAGAGAACGCCGAAAAAGCCTGCCCATAGGGCGAAAATGGCCATTCCGGGGCGCCAACCATATCTTTCCTGCCGTTGTGCCGTCATAGTTGGTACCGATAACATACGAGTCGAGGGGACACTGGGCGCAACCTAGAGCCGTGCTTGTTGGCGTCAGGTTAAGGCTGCGGCCAGAATTTCGATACCAGGGGTTCTTTGATGATTTTCGTCTCACGCCTTGCCGCGGTAACGCTCGCCGCGCTGATGTGCTGGACTGTGCCCGCACCTGCGCAGCAGTCGGGGCCGATGCAACAGGCGCCCCTGCAGGCACCGGGCCAACAGGCGCCGTACCAGCAGGCACCGATCCAGCAGGCACCGCCGCCGCAGCGCGCGCCGAGCCCGGCGACCTACGGGCCGGACGAGTTGGTCAATGCCGGCCACAAATTCTTCGGCAACGTCTCGCGTGGGCTGGCATCGATCATCGAGCGCGCGGTGAGCCAATGGGGCCTGCCGAACGGTTACGTGCTCGGCGAGGAAGGCTCCGGCGCCTTTGTCGCCGGCCTGCGCTACGGCGAAGGCACGCTCTACACCAAGAACGCCGGCGACCTCAGGGTCTACTGGCAGGGTCCGTCGGTCGGCTTCGACTGGGGCGGCGACGGCGCCCGCACCATGACGCTGGTCTACAATCTGCCCGCCACCAACGCGATCTATCAGCGCTTCGCCGGCATCGACGGCTCGGCCTATATCGTCGGCGGCTTCGGCATGACCGCGCTCACCGCCAACAGCATCGTGCTGGTGCCGATTCGCTCCGGCATCGGTCTGCGGCTCGGCGCCAATATCGGCTATCTCAAATTTACCCCGCGCGCGACCTGGAACCCGTTCTGACCTTTTCCTGAGCAACGGTTTTCTGAACAGCGGAGCCTGATCGGTTCTGATTGCATCAGAACCGGGCTCCAGCTTTTGTTTTGACGCGTTTTCTTTACGCGAACCGGGGTCCACTTCGCTCGAAAACGCTATGCCCACACATTGATCTTCACGATTCAGGTTAACGCGGCATTGGGCTGGCCTTTTGCCGGTCCCCCATGGCATTGTGATTAACGAATTCTTTATGCCCTCGGGGAGTGACCATCCATGATCGAACCGATCATGTATCTGGCGATCGGTTTTCTGGTCTCGATGCTGTTTGGCCTGATGATCGTGCCGCTGGTGCATAACCGCGCGGTCCGGCTGACGACCCGCCGACTGGAAGCGGCCACCCCGCTGTCGATGGCTGAAATCCAGGCCGACAAGGATCAGCTGCGCGCGGAATTCGCGATGTCGGCGCGCCGGCTCGAGATGAGCGTCGACCAGCTCAAGAACAAGACCACCAGCCAGCTTGCCGAACTCGGCAAGAAATCCGACGCGATCAACCGCATGAAGATCGAGCTTGGCGAGAAGAACGCCACGATCTTCGGGCTCGAGGCGCGCGAGAAGGCGGTGAAGGAACAGCTGCGCGCCACCGAAGAGGAATTCGCGGCCAAGACCGAGATGCTGCGCGGCGCCGAAAAGGCGCTGACCGACAAGCAGGGCGAACTTGCCAAGATCAATCATGAACTGTCCGACCGTTCGATGGTGGCGGACAGCCGCCAGGTCGAGCTGGTCGCGGTGCGCACGCAGATCGAGGAGTTGAAGGGCCGCGTCGGCGACGCCGAAAAGGAATTCGCGGCGACGCAAGCCCGGCTCGCGCAGGAGCGCGGCGAATCCGACAACGCGACGCGCGAACTCAACGAGGCGCGCAGCCGCGTCGAAAATCTGAGCCAGCGCGTCACCGATCTGGACCGGCAGCTGATCATCCAGGTCAAGGAAGCCGAAATGCTCGGTAACCGCGTTGGCGATCTCGAAGCGCGGCTCGCCACCCAGGGCAAGCTCCTGGCCGAACGCGAATTCGAGAACAACCAGCTCAAGCAGGCCAACGACGTCGCCGAGCGCACGACCAAGGAATTGCGTGTCGAGATCGCGGCCCTGAGCCAGGGAGGCAATTCGCCTGCGATCGAAAAGCTGCGCAACGAGAAAGCCGCGGTCGAGGAACAGCTTCGTGTCGCGCGCGACGAACGCGCCAAGCTGCAGCGCGACATCAACGCGATCCAGCAGCAGGCCGAAAGCTCCTGGGCCACCGAGCGGATGGAGAACGCGCTGCTGCGCGAACGGATCAACGACATCGCCGCCGAGGTGGCCAAATTGGCTATCCAGCTGGAGGGGCCGAATTCGGCGATCGAGGCCATGCTGGCCGCCGAGCCGGCGGCACCAAAGCCCCCGGCCAAACCGGCCAACGACACCGCCGCCACCACGCCTTCCGAAGGCGGCGGCACCCTGGCCGAGCGAATCCGGGCCCTGCAGTCGCACGCCTCCCGCGCCCGCCAGCAAGGGGCGTGATTTCGGGCGTAATTCGTTCCAAATCGACCCTTTGTTTGCTTGACACCATGGGCCCGCACTTCGTAAATCGCGGGCTCTGACGAGGCGTGTTCCGCCAAAATCCCGGACGCATAGCTCAGCGGGAGAGCGTTCCCTTCACACGGGAGAGGTCCAAGGTTCGATCCCTTGTGCGTCCACCACCGTCCTGACCGGACGAGTTCAGGTTTGAATTTCAGACAGCCAGGCATTCCGTCGCCGATTCGTCGTTGCGAGCCAACGGGTCGCGCGAATGCGCGCCCGATGACAGGCTCCGCGAAGCAATCCATAGCGCGGCATAACGGATGGATGGATTGCTTCGTCGCTTCGCTCCCTTGCACAAACGCTTCGCGTTTGTTGCAGGCAATGACGGCTACAGCGCGGCTCCACAAACAGTGTCATACCCCGCGCATGCGGGGTATCCAGTACACTGCGGCTTATCGATTCTATCATCAGCGTCTCTGGAATACTGGATCACCCGCCTTCGCGGGTGATGACAGTTGAATGTGTGTCGGCGTTCTCGCGGCACATTGCGCCCGAGGTTTGCAGGTAGCGTCGCCCCCCGAAATTCAGAGGGCGCAGGGAATGCCGGATGCGCGCTGCACCCGCGGTCTCGTGTGCGAATAGTGCAAAGAAAGCTGCACACGAGCATACAGGGCAGCGGAGAACATCCGACATTCCCTGCGCAGTGGCTTTACGGCTTATGACGCGCTCTCCCCGGCGAGACGGCCTCTATTGCCACCGTC
>NZ_JAFCLX010000078.1:0-24335 GCF_018130205.1 Bradyrhizobium sp. AUGA SZCCT0222 | reverse complement strand
AGTCTCTGCAGTGAAGCGCCCGATGCAGGGCTACTCGCCTAACCGGAAAAGTGGGCGCGATTGCCAAGCCCTAGGCCTCGTTGCCGCTGGAATCGTTGTGCTGTCGTTAGAGAGCGTGGGAGTGGCCTTGGTGCTCTTTGGCATCGCAGGCTGGCTGATCAGTTACGCGTAAGCCCCAACAGGCCAGTTTCGAGGTCATTCGCAGAGCGTTCAGGCACTTACGACAACCAAGTGTGCACGTACCCTCCAGAGGTGCAAACCTGCGCGCTCAGCGCATTCAACGGGTCCCCTTTTGCCCTCGAAATTCTTATGATTTTCCCAGTTCGGACTTCAAAATCAGAGGCTTTACACCCGCTGCTGCTGAGCTGAGAGCTGGAGTGTGTCGCGCTGGAATTGGGCGACTACAAACAACGCGACCACAGACATGATCAGCGCATTCATCAAGAGACGGCCCCGCACGTTTTGGTATGCGATTTCGGATTGGTAGCCGGTTTGCTGATCGGCGGGGTTGGTGTGGCGCTGCGTGGCCTCGCCTTCAGTCTCCATCCGGAGCTTGTCTTAGCCATAGCTGGAGCTATCATTGGCTACCGCGCGGACACCAAAAGAGATAGGGCGGTCCCCAATATAAAGGATTCCGCAAACTGAGGCGGCCTCTCGGCAATCTGGCCGTCGCCAGCTCAACCACATCGTGCCCGCTCCCCCGGAGCCGAAACAGCCGCGGCCAAGACAACCCGAGTGGTCAGCTCTTGCACAAGCCCTTGGGCGTCCAATCATGATGGATGGTCGTAGAGGGCTTGGACGACTCGTGAAGGATCAGTACGAGGGCCCGGCGTATCTCAGTCCCTGTGGCCGTCAGGTGCATTGGCGGCCCTCCCGGTACGATGACGGGCGGGCCTCCTGCGCGGCCAACCTGCTTGCCGTCCGGAGTTTCTAAACACATTTCTCCAGCGACAGTGTACCAAGCCTCCGGTCCAGCGTGAGTATGAGTTCGCGATGTCATCCCAGGCGTGAAAACCGCTTCCATATACTGTGCTGAGTACGTACTGGGACTGATCGGAAGAGGGCCGATTTGTGCGATACGTTTCCCGCCGGGAGCGCGCCATTCCTTGTTATCGATTGTAAGTAGCCATACTGCGCCGAGAGCCTCTACGACGGTGCTGTGAACACCCTTTGCCGCTTCGCCGGCCGCTCGTGTTGGGTACTGATCTAAGTGCCAAAATGTCTCGGTCTTCGCAATTTGCCCTACGAGCTGCTCGGCGATAATCCAGCATCCCACATCCAGAGTTCGTTCCTTAACGGGTCGGCATGTCCCGCCCGGGACGGGCTGCGCTTGCGATGTCTCGGCGGAAAACAACGTTAGTCCAGCCAGAACTGCAGAGACTATCAACTTCATGCCACGCTCCCATTGAGCCTGAACATTGGTCCTCAAACGCCCCATTTCAAACTGAGACACTACCAAAAGTTTGGTTCCGGCGAAACGGGAGTTGTTCGATAGGCTGGCCCCGCATCTGAGCAGTCTTGCGTATCATGTCGAAGAAGCCACGCTCCATTGAAAGCCCCAAAAACACGGATCATGATCGCCATCGCCTGGGCCTCGTTGCTGCTGGAGTCGTTGTGTGAGAGCGTGGGAGTGGCTTTGGTGCTCTTCGGTATCGCAGGTTGGCTCATGCTATGGCGTAGCGGCTAACTGCACCCGTTTCGAGGTCGTTTGCTGAACTCCTTACGACAACCAAGTGGCCTCCTTTCCCAGGAGGTGAACGCCTGCGTTCTCAGCGCCTTCTACGGGTCCCCTTTTTGATCTGAAATCCTTATGATTTCCCCAGCTCGCGCTTCAAAAACTCGGAGTAAACCCCGCGCTGCTGCTCGGCTCATCGCTGGGGTGTTCGATTCTAAAAATCGGGACCTCCATTTTCAAAACAAACTCGGCTTTTTGCGTCAGACGATGGTTGCGCCGCACTCGTTCACCGCTAAAGGTAACACCGCAGTAAGACGCACGTCACTGGTGTGCAGAGGGACGCAAGCCCATTTGATCCGTGTGTCCGTACCCCTTCTAGCCCGTCGAAGCCTCTATCATCCCCTGTCTAACGGCGAGAGCGAGACGCCGCTTCGGGTGCGATTTCCTAAAGCTCTTGAGAATCTGAGCGCCGATCTCGGAGGCGGGCATCGGCCGCCCGAAGAAATATCCCTGCACCTGGTCTGCATTGACGCCATCAAGGAATGCTACTTGCTGTGCGGTTTCGACGCCTTCGACCGTTATCCGCATGTCGAGTTCGCGTCCGAGTGCGATAATCGTCTTTACTACCGTTCCGGCGTTCTTGCCGGAGGTGTCCATGCCGTCCATAAAGCAACGGTCGATCTTGATCTTATCGAACGGAAAGCGCCACAGATAACTAAGACTCGAATAGCCTGTTCCGAAATCGTCCATCACGATCGAAACGCCGATCTTCTTGAGCGCTTGTAGTTCCGCCAAGACGGCATCGGTGTTGCGAAGCAACAGACTCTCCGTGATCTCCAATTCCAGGCGACCCGGCGCCAGACCGGCGTCCTTTAGCGCACGCGCGACAATCGTGCTGACATTACCGGATTCGAATTGGGCCGGCGACAAGTTGACTGCTACCGTCAGCGGTTCCGGCCAGCATGCGGCGGTTTTACATGCTTCCCGCAACACCCATGTGCCGATCTGGTCGATCAAGCGCATATCCTCCGCAACAGGAATAAAGGTCAATGGCGGAATCAAAGAACCGTCATCGGCGGGCAACCGTATGAGCGCCTCGAATCCAATAAGATCCTGATTTGATATCTGGAAGAGCGGTTGATAGTGCAGGATAAACCGCTCATTTAGCACCGCGTCGCGCACCCTCTTCTCTAGTTCGGTGCGAACCCTCATCGCTTCATCCATTTCGGGCGCAAAGAAGCGGAAGCAGTTGCGGCCATCGGCCTTGCTTTTGTAGAGCGCTAAGTCTGCGCTCTTCAAAAGGCGCTCTGGATCGGCCCCATCCAACGGTGCCACGGAGATGCCGACGCTGACAGTGGCAATGATTTCATTCTCCCCGAATTTCATCGGAGCGACCAGTGCAGAGGTGAGCCGTCGCGCAAACGCCTCGGCCTCAGCCCTGTCGTCTATCCCTGTCTGAACCACAATAAACTCATCACCGCCAAGCCGGGCCGCGAAGTCGTCGACACGAATGATTTCACGCAGGCGTTCAGCTATGGTCCTGAGCAGGAAGTCGCCGCCGTCATGCCCAAGGGTGTCATTGACCTCCTTGAAGCGATCGACATCGAGAAAGTGCACGGCGAGGCAACCACCACGCAACGGAAGGACGGCCAGCGCAGTTTCTAGTTTTTCAACCAGTTGAGCGCGATTAGCGAGGCCGGTCAAAACGTCGTGATGCGCGAGGAAACGGATACGCCGGTCTGCCTGCTGCTTTTCCCTGGTCCTCCGGTACCAGGCGATGAATGGAATCAAAAAGGCAAGACTGGTCAGCAAACACAACGACGCAGCCGCGATGAGGAACGTGCTGTAGAAATTGTGGTGCTGTTCGGTGAGGTCCATGTAGGCAGCGACGACAGCAATGGGACGGCCGTCGAGCAAGACCGGAACATAGGCATGCGCGAATAATGTAGGAAGGTCGGTGGACTCACCCTTCTTCACGTCAACGATCGGCTTCCGAAGGGTGACGGCGTGCGCGGCATCGGCACGGTATTCTGATACATCAACGAACGCGATTTTGCCGCGCTCCGATATCAACTGTGAATATCCCTCGCGGTTGAAAATTTCATAGCGGAAGACCTCGCCGGATTTACGGATCGACTGGAGGAAAGCCATGCTCGCGGCGGAGGGCTGCTCGCCGTCGGCGATCTGCTCCAGGTCGGTGACACTGGCCGCCAGGAAGGTCGCCCAACTGCGAGCGGTCGAAGTTGCATCCTGGTAGAGAAGATGATCCGTCGTGACCTTCACAGTGGTCCATGTACCAGCGACCAGGATAGCGAGGACGGCGACTAACCCTCCGACGTTGTTTCTTACGGCATTTTTGGTGAGGGACATCACTGCGAGATTGTCGGAGCGGTCCGCAATTTTGTCAGCTCGGTTTCAGCTTTTTGAAGCAGCTCCTGGTGCCTTGGATTGTTCTTGAGCCAGTCGGCGACAACTGACTTGAAGACACTCTGCGCCACATCAAGGTCCGACGATGATGGGAACACGATATTACGCTTTGGGTCCGATTTCAGTTGTTCCAGGGCCAAATCGTCCGACCGGTCGTAGCTCTCGATGAAACGCGCAGCTGCCCATTCGCCGCTGTATTTGCGAATAATATCCTTGGACGGCTTCGGCAGCGCTTCAAACGTCTTTCGGTTCATGATAAGCGCCAGCGGTGATCCGCTTGTGCCCAAGAGGTAATGGTTGGTGACAACTCGCTTGATGCCGTAATCGCTTAGGGGGGTTTGTGACACGGCTGCGCCGTCGATCGTTCCGCTGCTGATCGCGGCGGCGATCCGGGTGATTTCGACCGGGACCGGCAAAGCACCGAACTTCTTCAGCGCGGCGGCTTCGCCGGAATTATTGACGCGGAGCCTCTTGCCTTTCAAGTCGTCGATCGAATTGATCGCCGTCCGGCTGTGAATCGTCGCCGGCTCGGTGACGTAGGCTCCGATCACGATAAAGTCTTCATAGCCCCTCAAGGCGTTTCCCGCGATCAACCGGGTATAAACTTCGGTTCCCTCCCGCGTGTTGCGGAACAAACCAGGTAATTCAACGATGGAATTATCCGGAAATCTTTCCGACGAATATCCGGGAACGACGAAGGCAATATCGGCCTCGCCATCGAGGACCACCTGGGGCTGTCGAGCGATATCTCTTCCAAGCACGCCGCCCGAATAAAGAACGATTTCAAGCAGTCCCTTGCCTTCCGCATTGACGGCGTCGACGAATGGCTTAACCGCGGCAAGATAGGCTGTTGAACGGTCGGAACTGAAGAACGCAAGCTTGAGTGTAATCGAGTCGGCGTTGACCACGCCCGGGTAGAGCGCGAGAGCGAGCAATGCACAGCGAGCGAACAGTTTGAACATCATTCCACCCTCTTCGATGGCGACACCAAAATTAGTTTCTTGGTTGACGAGTCGGAATACAGACGAGAACCGCAACTCCACTAGGATTGCGATAGCGTCCGGCGCCGTACAGACGTTCCGATGAGGGTCTAACTACTGATCCAACGGGTTAATTAAACTGCCGATGATTCGCGCTCATTGTCGGAGCTTCGCGATGGCGCTCCCCCCGCGGGGTCGCCACGGAACCGTTTCGCGAGGAGCGACTTGGTAACCCATGCAAACCTTCGAGACGAACGATCCGAAACTCGCGAGACGCTGCCGCTATGATCAGCATCGCGGCCAAAAAACAGCTGTTACGGTAGAGGGATCGGTCGTGACGGGGTTGGTTCATTCAGTCATGGAAATTGAACACAGCCAGCCGACGCGCTGGATCATCACGGTCGTTGCCAAACCGCGCATCGCAGCCTAACGGGCAAGCAATCTTCGCCCGCTCGTCCTAATGCCGTCAGGTGGCGCGCGGAGCCGACCCTATTTTGGCGCGACCAATTGACCTTGGAGCCAGTCCATTGTCGCTTTGGACTGCATGGGGTCACCGAGCTTTACCGCCGTCTTAAGTTGATGCGAGCAACGATGACATTGAAAAGGTCGAAGGTCATAACCTGACGGACCTTCTTGAATGCGTCCCAAGAACATTTCGGATCGGCACTTCGAACAGTTTATTTGCCGCAAATGGGCATGATGCTCATCCCTAAGAGGCGGGAGCACGACACTCTCTGTCACCGGTAGTTTGCCTTTGAAGTGGCGGTGATAGGAACCAGTATTGATTTTTGAGTCCGATTGGCTGGTCAATACTGATCAGGTGTTCGCAGACAAATGGGAATTGCCTAACACCACCTTTCAGCGGTCGTCGGAATTTTCGGCAAATTGGACTTCAGCAATCTTACGCGCGACACCCGATATGGAAATTGGAGCGGCGCCAAATGCCGGTGTGCCCTCAGGTTAGAAATGGTGATCAATCTCAAGACCGCCAAAATGCTCGGCCTTGACGTACCTTTGGATCTTCAACGACGAGCGTACAGGATAAACGTACCTACCCAACGCTCTTGCTGCCAAAGCTCAACGTCGTGCTTATCGACAGATTGCCTAGCATGCAGCCTGGCTGTCCTGTCATCGGGCGATGAGAATTTCAAACGACTGATGATCTGACGATCCGCGCTGAGGACGAAGGCCTGATACTCGTGCATCCAGGCCGTATCTTCGAACAGTCTGAAGTCAAGCGCAGTCACCGATGAAGCATCCTGAATATCGTAGCTGGGCTCCAGCCCGTCACTCGGGTCCTAACTACTCAGGAGGCCCTAAAGTTCCACTGTTCAGTGTTGCGCGCTCCAATCGGCGAAGCTTCGCTGCTTTTCTCTTTGCTGACTTAGAAGGCTTTGGCGTCGCCGCGATCAACACACGCAAGAGACGCTCAGTGCGCTCAAGATTTTCGGCAGGAGCTTCAGCCCGCGCAAACGCCGACAACAGGCCGGTGACTTTGGGTACGCCATCTTCACCGTTGAGGCGCTTCTTACTTTTCAGGTACCAGTTGAGCCTTCCGGCTTTACTCGTTGGCCTCGTGCTACTGATGAACGCTGTGACCGTGGTACCGAACCCTTTGTTATGACCGCTGTAGGTTCGCAGGCCCGCGCATATCCGCGTCCAAACCAGCGCAGCGGTGCGGTAGGTTACACCAAGCTCAGCCTGCACATCCCGGATCGTCACAAGTACGTAACGCCGGTTTGAGCTGAGCATGTGTATTGCTCTCAACCAATCCCGAAGAGGCACCTTAGAACGCTCGAATATCGTGCCGACTGTTACGGTGAACTGCCCGCGACAGGCCTTGCACCGGTACAAGCCGTCACGGTGAGAGAGCTTCACCCCGCCCATCTTCGCAACGGCTGGTCCGTGGGCTCCGCAATCGACCTTGGGGCACACATGGCCGGTAGGCACCGCAGAACCTCCAGCACCTCTCGGGCGGTGGGCTCGTCAGTGAATATGGGATTGGTTGATTGAAAAGCGCTGGGCACTAACCAACCCTATCAGAGCTGTTTTTTTAAGTATGCAGGCTTGGGGTATCGGGTACAGGAGTCAATGGCTTAGCTGTGCCCATCAAGGGCTTAGCCGCACTCGTGCCCACTTATAGAGGAAGGCGCTGCCTTTCGTCCCAAGGGCTCAAGCCCTCTCCCGGCTGCTCTCAGTCACTGTCGGTTTTCTTAAGTATCAACAGACCCCCAGTTTGCTGATCAATGCGTGGGTTATCAATGGGATGTACCATCCAAGTGGGCACGTACTGACCAAGACGCGCCTACACCCGATGTCATGAGCGTCGCGGCGAACACACGCAACCTCTCAGATCACCCGCGCCTCTCTCGGTTCCCTCAGCGCCGTGTGCGCTCAATATCCCCAAACCACCCTGTTGCACCTGCAGCGGGGCTTTAACCGCAAACGGAAGTTGAACTTGAATGAATGCTATGACCAAGAAACCCAAGAAATCTAAAGCTCCACTGCCGTTCGCAGATGCCCGCAAAGCCTGCAGAACTCCCGCCGAACAAGACGACCTAGCCCGCGTCATTAAAGCGAGATGGACCTCCGCTGAGCTTTCCGAATATGCGAGGCTATACTTTTTCCGCAATGGTCGCGATTTTCCCACACCAACATCCTACCGGCGCGCCATGAAGGACATTGCGGGCGGCTGTCGGTGGAGCGACGATGACGAGGAGCCCTCGTACCATCAACCGCTCGCATGGGTGAAGCTGTTTCGCAAGCGCGGCTCTAAGCCTATGGGTCCCCGGCGTGATGGCTTGCTCAAGCGCGGACGTGGCGAAACCCTTCGAGTCAGCAGCGCAGAGTACGCGTGGCCTGGTCACACCGAAAAATTTCGGGCGATGATCGAACAACAAGCGCGGGATTATTTCGGGATCACTCCTAAGCAGCAGGTTCACGTCAACGCGTGGGCCGCTTCTCAGCGGGCGTACTGGCGCGAGAAGAGCAAGGTTCGCGAAGAAGCCGAAAGGAAGGCCAAGGCGCTCAAGAAAGCTAAGGCACCAAAGTCTCCCACGAAACCCAATCGGCGAAAGCTCGCGCCGCAGTTTAACATGGAATGGGTAGGGCACACGGACGCGTTCCGCGAAGAGGTTGCCGTGTTGGCTCGCAAGGACAAAGGCCTCCCCAGTGACGCTTACATCGGTCCCGCTGGATGGAAACGCGCCTGCAACAAATACTACGACCTTACAGAAGGCACACCGACTTAAATGTCTGCTCACCCTTATCGCGATGTACGGCTAGACAGTCTCGAATGCCGGCACGAGCTTCCTGAGGGGTTTAGGTGTCTCTCAGGGGCGCGGAGGCGAATCGCACGGGGTTGGCGTACGCTCATGACGTTGGCACGACAGATTGCGTAAGCATCGGCAGGTTGCGGTCCTGAGCGCTGGGCTATTGCTCACGGCATGTGGCGTCGTCTGCGTTCTCAATCTCAGCCATTGAGCGGCCACAGCCAGCTAGCGCGGCGCTAAGCGCCACGACCTACATCTTGCGCATACTGTGCTGCTGGTGGTCATCCCGTCGACCTCAGCGCCCGCGCGCCCTTGGGGCTCAGCGGCAAGTGCGAGACTCGCGACTAGAAATGGGTCCCTCCGCAAGTTCTCCCAAGAGCTACTTGAAATGATTGGAGCTTTACACCCACTGTTCGGCTGAAGGCTGCATTATCTCGCGCTGGATTTTATCACGACAGCTGGGCGTTGGATGTCCGCTATTTCGCGCATAACGGACTCAAGTTCGAACATTACGGCACGTTCGCTAAGTGCCAATCGAGTCGGATAGAGCCTCTGCCAAGCCCTCCCGGTTGCGCCCGAGAACGGGTATCGACAAGCCGACCGGCAGGGCCATTGTGGCCCAAGCCGAGCGGCGCCGTAGGTCCGGCCCAACAAAAAAGCCCCGGACGATGCCGGGGCTTCTGAGTTGATCAAACGGGAGATCAGTACCGCGTTCCGGTCGCAGCACCCCAGTTGAAGCGATAGACCAGCGAAGTGCTGATCGTTTGAACGAAAGGCTTGAAGGTGATGTCGAAGCCGGTCGGGAGATTGGTGCCATCGACCCGCTCTTGGAGGTTCTTGCGATCCAGATAGGCCGCGCGATATTCGGTCTTCATGAACCAGCCAGGAGCATTGATTCCGAAGATGTTCAGGTTGTTCTCGACGCCACCGCCCACAAACCAGCCCTGAGTGTTAAAGCTGTCAGTGTGCAGACCAGACGCAGTACCGGTGTTTGAACCAAGCAGCGTGCTGCCCGTCCAGTACGTGCCCGTATAACCACCGTTCACATAGGAGAGGACGTTCGGAGCGACAAGATAACCGACGCGCGCGCCAACTGCCCAAGCCGTCTCCATTTTCGTGGTGCCGACGATGCCCGGAACTAGGCTGCCCGGAGCGGTGAAGCTCGAATCACCGATGTTGCCCTTCAGGCTACCGAAGGTGCCATCGCCGAAAATACCGAGCACCCAGTTCGCGCTCTGCCAGTCGTAACCGGCACCCACCGTGCCGAACCAGCCGTCGCCGCCAGTGCGGGTGTTGGTGCAAACGAGGCAGGGCCCCCCGGTGACATCTACGCCGCCGTTTGCAGACCAGATGCCGCCGCCGCCGCCGCCGAAAATGTAAAATCCGGTCCAGTTATAGACAGGAACCACGGGGGGCGGAGCCTTGGTATACGGACGGGCCCCAAGGTCAGCGGCCGAGGCCGATCCGGTGATTGCCGCTACCGCAGCCAGAGCGAGCACTAATTTCTTCATGTGACTATTCCTACCTGTCGCGCCGGGTGCGTCGCACCGATTCCAAAATTCAATGAAAGGAGTATACGCAATTCGGCTTGGACGGCTGTCACCGGGATGCCACACTAAACGGCAAAGTGCGCTGAGGGCTTGATGTCGGACGACGAATTTGACCCTGAACTCTACCGCGACAACCCGGGAGCGATTGCGGCGTATCTAGATGATATGTTTCGCAAAAATGACCTTCGTGAGGTTCTAATTGCTCTGAACCGGGTGATGCGAGCCCAAAACGTAAAGGCAATGGCGCGCGAAACGGGCCTTCGCCGAGACAACTTGTACAAAACATTTGGCGGTGAGATCGACCCTCAACTCGGACGTGTCATGGCTTTGTTCGATGGACTGGGCGTTCGTTTATCAGTGATGCCAGTCCCACCTAAAAAGCGCGCACCGCGGCCAAAGCTTGGACGACCGCCCAAGCCTAAGGGCCCCCTCGTATCCTGAGACGGCCGCGTTCCGCGAGCTGATGAATGCGGCCTATACTCGACCGCGTCAGCGGCCAGCATCGCTGCTAGCGCGGCTGTACATCGAGCGTTTACCTGCCAGTCGGGTGCGATGTCAGCGTTGGGCACCGCGTCGGTTCAGCGATGTCTGCTCAATGTCCGCTATTCACCCGATAGCGACCACGGAAGCCAGCCGCACATTGTCCCTCGAAGTGCATCCGGTCGATCCCGAGATGACCCAAAAGCCCTAAGGTGCTTTCCCAGCGCCCAGGGATCCAAGCAACCTATGAGCCCCGTCATGACACGAGCGAACCTTGCTGGCCCAAAGCACCGCCGCCTTGGCGCATTTCATACATGCCGTTTGCTGGACTCGGGAGAGTCCCTGAGAGCCCCTAAATCGTCCGCTACCCTGATAGCTCGGACGAGCGCAGACGAATCCATGGAGTCCTCAGGGGCTCTGAGGGCCTAAGGCGGGCAAGCGCTCGAAGAGCGCCGAGTCCCCATTGGTTTGCCACATGAAGGCAGGCATTGCCCCGACCCACCAAAACGTTCCACGTTACGGACAAGGGGGCTGAGGAGTACTAAGAACCTAAGATATAATACCTACCTACCTCCTTCTCTTCCTATGCTCTCCCCCAGGCTAGTGCTCCCTTGACCTATCTAGCGCGTCAGCGATCCGACCAAACTCTCCGAGCCTAGAAGTACCGAGCGCTCGGCGGATGAACCGTCAGGGTTGGCTTCGCGCCAACTATTAATGCGAATTGCTCATCCAGTACCTGCTCTGCAATCGCCTCCTTTGACCTTGGCACGATCAAGCTATCGTGGACCGGCACAGCAGGAATGTTGTGCTCCCTCGCAAGCCGCAGCATGGTGGTAATGACAACTCGGCTTTCGGTGACCCCCATGTCGTGTTCAACGACAATAACTGTGTTTCCGGACTCGACCAGACCGAACTCGCTCCGACCAAGCAAGATGGGCTACGTTCGCATGATGTTTAGCTGCTAGCGCATTCATCTTTTTTCCCCTGGTTAATGCACCTGATCATTGCCATTAGACGGGGTAGTTTGGGGTCTAGCTCCTCATTACCCGATCTTCTCATCCGCGCCGCCTCCCTCGGCCGTCCCTATGGTCAAGCGAGCGTGACTGGGGCAGCGGCGGCAGCGTGGCAAGATTTGCGCCCTCGCGCGAGAACGACTTGGCGTTCAAACGCTGGTGGGGCAAGAACGAGCGAGTGTCCAATAGCCCTGCTGGTGCCGCCGCGTTCGTGCGCATGAACCGTCTGATTGACATCAGCGACATCGTCTCGACGATCCGGGTTCCGACCCTCGTCCTCCACCGGACGGGCGACAGGAACGTCAGCGTCGAGGGCGGCCGGTTTCTCGCCGCGCATATTCCTGGCTGCCGCTATCTGGAGTTTGCAGGGGTCGACCACCTCCCCTTCGTCGGCGACAATGCCGACGATATTGCCGATGCGATCGAGGAGTTTCTGACCGGCTCGCTTGCGCCCGCCGCGGTCGACCGCGTGCTTGCCACGGTGCTTTTCACCGACATCGTCGGCTCGACCGAGAAAGCCGCCGCGCTCGGCGACCATCGCTGGCATGACCTCCTCGACACTCATCACACCGCGATACGGCGCACCCTCTCGCGCTTCCGCGGCCAGGAAATCAAGACGACCGGCGACGGCGTTCTTGCTACTTTCGACGGTCCTGCACGCGGCGTGCGCTGCGCTTGCGCCATCGCCGACGAACTCAGGCCGTTGGGCATTGAAGTTCGTGCCGGACTTCATACTGGCGAGTGCGAAGTGATCGGCAATGATATCGGCGGCATTGCCGTTCACATCGGAGCGCGCGTGGCGGCGCTCGCCGGCGCAAGCGAGGTGTTGGTGTCGAGCACGGTCAAGGACCTAGTGGCGGGTTCCGGCTTGCGTTTTGGTGATCGCGGCAATCATTCGCTTAAGGGTGTCCCGGGAGATTGGCGCATCTTTGCAGTCGAACGGTGAATGCGCCGGAAACGCCGCGCCGGGTCTGCTGTATAGTTCACCCTTTCTGTTTTTCTTTTGCGCTTTTTCCATCGGAGCTTTTAGAGCGTTCTTCGAAGCGATCAGCGCCCTTAGCTAGGTCGTGCCCCGTCTTGCTCTCGTTTTTCGCTTCTTCCTTAGCAGTCGCCTCGCGCAAGCCTTCAGCGGCCCGTTCCCCCGCATTTGATGATTTTCGTTCGTCATCCATTTGATGTTCCTTCCCTGATACGCTTCTCGAGAAATACTCCTTTGTCTCCCCGCTAAGCCGTAACAATTTCCAATCAGTTCGCTTGGACATTGTTCCAGTTCCGTTGAGGCTTCGTGCGCCTCCTGGCGTAAACATGACCTCAGCCGAGGCGCGCGGTCCATGTCCGCTAAACAGCGGAAAAGCCGACATCGAAGATTACAAGCAGCATGTCCGCTAAGGGTCATATCATCTGACCTGCGGTCGCCTCTGAGCCATTTCCGTTCAACCCTGCACCTCAATAGCGGACATTCGGCCCCCTTGGTCATTAGGGCTTCACCCGTTAGCCTGGTCCACATAGAACGGAGGACATGATGGCCGGGAAACTCACGCCGGAAGGTGAAGTCATCGCCGCATACGGTGCCGCTATGGTCGCGGCGTTCCAGGTGCTCATCAACTGCCTTGAAGAGAGCGACGCGCTCCTACCCGGACAGTTTCCTGACGCGCTTGGGGTCTACATGGAAGTGGTGAAGAGCCGAAAGGGTGAGGTAAGCGACATGACCCTTGCAGTGCTCCACGACATTCGGACGGCTACGCAGGATTAGCCTTTCCGAGCGCGAGAAACGAAGAGTCCCCTTTCGACCACCGGGTCCCAAATGGACGAGCTGGCGAGTCCGACCTCAAGCTCCTTTGCCCTAAAGCCCCCGCCCCTGCCGAGGTAATTGCAGCGACAAAAGCCGTGCGTCCTCTGCATAGAGTGGGCGAGATTTACGCGATTTTTTGGGTCCCGTATCGACCCACGGGACCCTTTTTGGCCGCGCTCGCCACTCGATTTCGAGTTCCTCGACTTAAAGGCTGCCGCCGCCCGGCTCAAGCTGCGGTGTTCTCGTTAATGGATGATGTATCAAAGGTGGCTTGCTTTTACGCTCCGGTTGCTGGAGTGTCCATGTTTTACGTCCTTGGGATGTGGGTGTGTTGCCACCCAGCTTTTTGCATGTGCCGGGAGGACGCGGGATGCACAAGAACCTAGAGACAGTAAGAAGCTACTTCGCCAACTGTGTTGACGGAAAAGCGGTCGATCGTGTCGGCGAATTCTTCGCCGATGATGTCATCGTTCACCGTCCCGACGTGGCGGAACCGATCGTCGGGGTCGAGAAATTCAAGCATGCCCTGCGCAGTAACGTCACCGAACGCTATGAGACAATCAAGACCACGTTTAGCAAAGAGGTTGTGACGGAGGATGTTGTCGTTGTCGCGTTGACGCACCGTGCGACCGGCTCGAACGTCTGGCACGGCTTCGATGTTGCCGGGAAGCCTGTCATATGGACGGCGCTAACCTATTTCCGGTTCAATCCGGAAGGCAAAGTGGTCGAGGAAATTGTCGAGCGCAACGAGCTGTTCATGGCAAAGCAGCTCGGTATCATCGATTACGACTGATGTTTTGATGGTCGAAAGCTTCGGCTGCGCCTACTTCTACGTTCGCTTCTCTACACCCCAGCAAGCGGCGGGCGCAAATGTTGGCAATCAGTTGAGACGACGGCTGAGCTTCCGAATGATTTCTCGCAGGCTTTCCGCGTATTCTTCGATGATCCGCCTCGCCTCCTCCACCCGCGAGGGCGTGGCCTTTTCTGAAGTCGTATCGTCGGGCCGGTTCATTGCCGGATCGTCCAGACCCCAACTACGGAGGACGTTGATCTAAATCAAGGGTCGTACGCCAAATGGGTCCCCTATCGGGCTATGGGACCCTTTGCCCGCCGCCCGCCCCCGGAAAGCGCTGGAGGAAGAGAACCGCAAGCTCAAGAAGTTGCTGGCGGAGACGATGCTGGATGCGTCGACGTTGAAGGAGATGCTCGGAAAAAACTTCTGACGCCCGGCTTGCGGAGACGTGCTGTGACCTGGGCGATCGATCAGAAGGGCTACTCGCAGCGGCGGGCCTGCAAGCTGGTTGGCCTGCAGCCGAAGACCTACCGCTATGCCTCGACGCGACCGGACGATGACGCGTTGCGGGCTCGGCTGAAGGAGTTGGCTTCGCAACGCCGCCGCTTCGGCTACCGTCGCCTGGGGCTGCTATTGGCTCGGCAAGGCGTCCGGATCAATCGGAAGAAGCTGTATCGACTCTACAAGGAGGAGCGGCTGACCGTGCGCAAACGTGGTGGCCGCAAACGGGCACTGGGCACCCGGGCGCCGATGACTAACCCGCAGGATCAGAACCTGCGCTGGTCACTCGACTTTGTGATGGACACGCTCTCCAGTGGCCGGCGCTTCCGTATCCTGACCCTGGTCGACGACTTCACCCGTGAATGCCTGGCCCTGGTCGCTGACACCTCGCTTACCAGCCTGCGTGTCGTGCGCGAACTCGACCGCGTCATCGAAAGCCGCGGCTGTCCACGCATGATCGTCAGCGACAACGGCACCGAGTTCACTTCAAATGCGATATTGGCCTGGCAGGAGGAGCTCGGGATTGAGTGGCATTACATCGCACCCGGCAAGCCCATGCAGAACGGCTTTGTCGAAAGCTTCAACGGTCGACTGCGTGACGAGTGCTTGAACGAACATATGTTCGCAAATCTAAACGACGCTCGCCAGATCATCGAGGAATGGAGGATCGACTACAACACCCAACCGACCGCACACGAGCCTCAAGGGGCTCACACCGACCGAGTTCGCAACCCGCCCCAACAGGGGCCAAACCCAGAACGGCCTCTACTTATAAACGAGGGCAAATTGGGGAGCAGGTCAGGTCACCTGAACGAACAGGCTCGACAAACTTAACGTGCCAGTCGAAGCCTCCCAAGAAGGCCCACATCCGATCCGGCTGGTTCACTATTTCATGGGACAACCGGTACATCAGAGTGATTGTGTAGCCGCCACTGGCGATCAGTCCGCCAAACGGCGATCTGGCGGCTGCCTCTGGATTGACGTGAATCGGCCACGGGTCGTTGGTGCGATTATAGGCCAGCATTTCCTCGTGATCGACGGTGTACTCCGCCGACGTCCAACTATCTCCAACATTGAAGTCTTGGAAGTACATCATACCCATGAGCGAACTCCATGCGTCTTCTCTCCGGGTGAAGGCGGGAATGCCGGCCCCCGCCCAGCGCCGTTCGGCACGTCCATTCTACCTTCAGGAGCGGACCTCGCCGGGCCGTCTCAGCATGCCCGAAAAGTGCCAACATGCGACATGGATCGATAAATGAAAGGGGCCGCCAACTGAGGCGGCCTTAGGCATCACGTGCCGTTTTTATTGTGATCAGGTGTCCTGCTTTTTGCTCTTAAGAGAGTAATCAGGATTGAACTTGAGGTCGTACCGACGACCATCGCAAGTCGCGTCGTCTACCTCAAACTCCCTGTCGCTTTGGTCCCATTCCATCTTGCCGCCGGAACAGCCTGCTGCCGTTATCGCAGATACAAGTTTGGCCCGCTCGTCATCAGTGACGGGCCGGTCTGCAGCCAAGGCTGTACCTACGAAAGCCGCAAGAACGGCGGCCGAAGCCAAAATCGTGCGCATAGCTAGCCTCCTTTGGTTATGTGGCGGACTCAAAACATAACGGCTGATTATTGGATGGGTTGCAAAGAAAAGCCCCGGCGGAACCGGGGCCTTTCGCGAGCTGGCATGTCAGCCAGCCTAAGCCGCTTGATCGCGTGGCGCTGATAGCTTCTTTGGTGGAGTGGGAATATTGGTCGCCCGGATTGTGGTTTTGGTCTCTGTTGTATGAGAACAACCGGCGCAGACGAAAACATGGGAAACCGTTGCTGCGTCTACTAGCGTTGAGCGCGACCAAATCATTTCGATGCTGCACTTTGGGCAGATTGGCGGGTCCAACTGTTCTAATGATTTCTTGAGCCTGTCCACCATGTTGTCCTTGCCGTTTCTTATCAGTGAGCGGATCAGTTTAAGGCCGTTCTGAAAATGAAACTAGGCCACGGCACCAATCAAATTAGACCACCAGAGGTCTATTTAGGCCAGTAGTACCCCGCCGCCCATGGAACCGTATCGTGAACTTGGACCAATGCGGGAAACAAGGCTGTTGGTTGACCACCGCTCTGGGTCAAAAGCGCCGTTTTGGCGGTCTGTCGGCCACTTCCGCTCTACCTCGATAAGCAGACTAGTCCGAATTCGTCGGCATGTCTCAATCGTGCCCACAGCGGAAGTGACTACGCTCCGCAATTGGTCCACGCTTAGCCGCGCCGAGCGCCGCTGCCGATGATCGCCGGCATCGGCACAACCATTTGGCCGGTAGGTGCTCGAAAGCGGGTCAGATAATCTGCGATGTAGGAGCGGACACCATCTGACGCCGCACCCGATTGAGCTGCAAGGACCGCGCGCGCACGGACGGTGCCGGCAAGAATAGATTCGATGTAGCGGTCCGCGTTGGCCACGTGCCAGTCCTGATGGAAAGAATGCGCTTTGGCATCGGTAAAGCCAATCTCCACCAGTGCTGCCAACATTCGCTCGGGCGACCCAAACTGAAAAAAATCTGGCCCGTGCGGCAAACTAACATCCATGCTCCCGCGGGCACGAACCGCCTCATAGACCAAGGCAAAACCAAAGCCGGCAGCGTCCCAAACGCTCACAGCCACTCGGCCACCAGGGCGTAGCACCCGTAGCATTTCCCGTAGAGCAGCCGCGGGCTCCGGCAAGTGCATAAGGCCGTAGCCGCAGAGCACAGCATCGAAGCTCTCCGGCGGATACGGCAGGGCCTGTGCGTCGCCTCGCTCAAAATGGCCGTTCGCAACCAAATTGCGGGCGAGTTCGACCGCCTCAAGGGAAAAGTCGAGTCCAATGGCTTCCGCGCCGCGCTCCAAAGCCCCCGCACTTAACATTGCGGGGCCGCAGCACACATCCAACACCCGCATGTTACGCGTCACACAAGCAGCATCGAGCATCGCCGCCACCGTCTGCCGCGCCACGGCACCAAAGGCCGCGTTGTATCCGCCAATATTGGTTTCCCAGCCCGATAGCTCGAACGCGGTGAATTGCTCCGGATCGCGAGATTTCTCGACGGGCATTGCTTCCACCTATAATGCGCGAGGACCACAGAGCGCTTGAGGTAGCTGCGAAACATGACTTTGATACCGGATGAAAACGGACTCAAGGCCGCTGACCGCGACTAATAGTCCGCTGTGGGTCAAACTCGGAAGTCGAACTGGTCGAGGCCGACTTCCGCTTTACCCCTCAAAGCCGACATCCGGCGGGCGGGCCGGGATGTCGTTGAGTGCCAACAGACGACATGGATTGCATCGACGAATGAAAGAGGCCGCCAACTGTAGGCGGCCTTACTTTCGTTTAAGCGGTTCTGGCAGCAGGGCTTCTAGTCGTAGTGTGGCGATCTCTCGGCCTTGCTCATCCGCTATGACGAAAGCTTCGGGAACCTTGTCTTTGCCCGACCTGATCGCGTCGGCGAGAAGTTCACGGGCGGCTTGTTGTGCTTCGTGGAGGGCCGCCCACTTGTTTGGTAATTCAAGTCCCTCGTCGTCGGCCGCGAGTTGGCCCATCTTACGAAGATGAAAATAAAAGCGAGCCATGTGGCAACTCCGATTTTAGGAGCCCGCCCAATGAATCAATCGGATCGACAATCGATTGGTTCCTATATTGGCATGAGCAAAACATGCTCAACGATTAAGGAATTGCGAGACAAAGTGGCTCTGCACTATGGGAAAGAGCCGGTGCAACTGAGTGTACTTCCCCAAGAACAAAGAAGCCGCCAACTGAGGCGGCCTTACTTCTTCGCAATTGGCTTCGTGCGCTTCACTTTAACTGCTCTATCTATGGCCGCTTGAGCAAGACCAAGCGCGATTTCCCGGCTTCTACTGGTGCCGGTCTTTGGTTGCCGGCCGGGCAGGTAGACGATCCACCTCCAGCCATCCGGGCTGGTTATGTGGACTATGCCATATTCGATGCCCTTGTGTTCCATCGACGGTGTCGATACCGCCATGGAACTTATGCGCAGTGCACAAGTGAACATCAAATCAAATCAGGCCAAAATAGGCCACTGAGGGCCGACGAATTTAATGCTCGGAGAGTTCGCTATGGGACAGACCCCGCCGAAATCAAGATTTTAGGATCGAGCCAAGATGGCTCCAGCGGGGCCGCCCGCAAAGCCGGCCCTAGTTGCCAGCCAATGTTCGCGCCGTTGATCATCCCGATGAACAGGCGGTACGCTGCGTCTTGATTTAATTCGGGAACCGCGCAGTTCTTGCACGAGGGGCGCCATGTTGAATAACCGCTGGGGCGTTCTCACCGTTCTGTTCATTGTGCGTGCCACCATGGCTGTACAGTTTTCGAGCCTTGGTGCAGTGGCGCCGTTGCTTTCACGCGAACTTGGATTCAGCATTGCTGACGTCGGCATCCTGATCGGCCTTTACCACGCCCCCGGAATTGCACTGGCACTGCCCGGTGGCGCCTTCGGTCAGCGGTTCGGCGACAAGGCAACCGTACTCGGCGCGCTTGCCCTCATGCTCGCCGGTGGCGTGCTGATGGCATTGGCGCCGTCGTGGCCGTTGCAGATCACAGGCCGACTGGTCGCCGGCGCCGGCGCCGCGATAATGAGCGTCGTGCTGACGAAGATGTTGACAGATTGGTTCGCCGGAAAGGAAACCGCAACCGCAATGGCGATCTTTATCAATTCTTGGCCGGTTGGCATCGCGCTGTCGCTGTTGCTGCTGCCGCTGCTCGGCACACGCCTTGGCGTCAGCGCTGTGCACCTCGGCGTAGCCGCCTTCATCGGCAGCTGCATGCTGCTGCTCGGGGTCTGCTACCGCGCGCCACCGGATACCGTGCAGTCCCAACCTGCAAGTCGGCACCTCGGCCGTGCTGTCGTCATGGCGCTCGTCACGGCGGGACTGATCTGGGGCTTCTTCAACATTGGAGTCGCAATGATCTTTAGCTTCGGACCATCGATGCTAGTCGAGCAAGGATGGTCGATTGCGGCCGCAGGTTCGGCCATCAGCATAGTCTTATGGATCTCGGCCGTGACGGTTCCCCTCGGAGGCTTCCTTGCGGACCGATTCCGACGTCCGCAGCAAATTATCGTAGTCAGCTGTGTCGCCTTCGGTGCACTGTTACTGGCATTGCCGCGCAGCGGCGCAGTGATAGCGACCGTCATGGCGCTTGGCGCTATTTCCGGGCTGCCGGCAGGTCCAATCATGAGTCTGCTGGCGAAGGTGCTGCAGCCGGGAACACGTGCGATCGGCATGGGTCTATTCTTTACCGTCTTCTATGTCTGCATGATGCTCGGACCCGCCGCTGCCGGCGCGATCGGCAAATGGGCCGGTAGCGCAGCGTCTGCTCTTGATTTCGGCGCCGCGATGATCCTCGCCTGCCCGCTGCTTCTTTGGCTTGGCAATCGCTTTCCGGCGTTCACAACCAAGCCTGCGTGACGTTTCGGGACGGACCGCGCGTCAACATTGCGCAGGCGGACTATTGCATTACCTCATCGGTATGTTGCGCATTGTCCGCTCTGGGTCAAAATCAGAAGTCCGGACGCTCAACCGGGAGGTCGGCTTTGCTCTGAATAACGGACATCGTCGGCGAAGCCTGTAAGGTCCGAAAAGTGCCATCAACGGACCTTGGCCAAGGGCTGCCTCTTGCCCTAGCGGCTATCTCACTACTAACGTAGCAAGCGAAACGGCAACCAAGGGGGGTGCAGTGGCTTCGTCCTCTACGTTCGTCGCCTCAAGCGGCGATGGCTATGAAATGCAGATGGGAAGGTGGAGCCGCCGTTTGGCCGAGCTGTTTCTGGACTTTTGCGGATGCTGCGATGAGGAAGTTATCCTAGATGCCGGGTGCGGCACGGGCGCGTTGACAGCAGCCATCCTTCGACGCACCAACTCTGCGAGAATCTCTGGAATTGATTTTTCTGCTCCGTATGTTGAGCATGCACGACAAACGATTCCAGACACGCGCGCTCAGTTCAGTGTTGGTGACATCTGTGCGCTGCCTCAGGACGGCAGTTCATTTGACCGAGTGCTGTCGTTACTCGTCTTGCACTTTGTCCCGGAGCCGGACAAGGCCATAGCTGAGTTGCGCCGAGTTGCCCGGCCTGGCGCGACCGTCGGCGCAGCCGTTTGGGACAGCGGTGGGCTTGTTGCGTATCGGATGTTCTTCGATACGGCTGGAGCCCTATTCCCGAACGGCAATGAGCAGCGAGCGCGCAATTTCACGTGGCCAATGACCCGGCCGGGTGAACTAGCAAAGGCATGGCAGGCTTGCGGCCTGGCCGACGTGCGCGACACTATGCTGACTATTCGAATGGAGTTTGCATCGTTCGATGACTACTGGATGCCCTATGCGGGCAAGGACGGTCCCGGTGCTCAATACATGGCAACGCTCAACTCTGACCAGAAGGAGCATCTACGAAACGTCGTTCGGATCGCGTATCTTTCTGGTGAACCGGATGGTCCGCGCTCGTACGCAGCGACTGCATGGGCAGTGAGGGGCACCGTTCCTGTCTGATGTCCGCTTTGGGTCCATTTTCGGAAGTCGACCCGCGTGCGTCCTTTGGTCCCCAGACAGCAGACGTCGCCGAGAAGTGCCAAAAGCTGCCATCGGTCAACCGCTACATTCCCTACTCGTCATGCATCAGCCTTCCAATCCAGTTCGCCTCGCGCATTCACGGTCTCATAGAGCGGACCACGAGCGAATGCTTTGCCAAAGCGATCTTCGCGTCCAACGTATATGAACGCCTTGGTCGGCAAGCGCTCGCCGCTGGCGATCGGTAACGTGACGTCGATCAGCTTACGGTCATAAGAACTGCCTTCGCGCTCAAGTTGGTCGAGCCGGGCAAGGGTTTCGTCATCGACATGGTAGATTTCGCCGCAGACCGGCTGGCCGTTCGGATCATCAAGGATCACGGGGAACATGCCGGAAGGGTGAAGCATCGTAAGCATTCGGTAGGTGCTGATCGTGGCCACGTCATCGAAGAACTCCCTGACGGTCGCAAGCATCGGATGGTTTGAGTAACCTCGTTTGAGGGTGCCGTAGACAAATACGCGATGCGTCATTGGGGTCATGGCTGGTTCTCTTCGCGGGTGCGATAACTGACGTTGCGCCCAAAGTCTCTCCTACGCACGCTTTTTTCAGTATCCGACCGCAGACTCCTGTTAGGATGCGACCAAGGGGCAGTCATCGAGGGATACGACAATTCGAAGGAGATCATTGATGGCCGAGCGGGAAATCCGCTTCGACGACGGGGCTGCCTACGAGCAAATGATGGGGATCTGGAGCCGGATCGCAGGCGACATCTTTCTCAATTGGCTCGCTCCGCGCTCGGGCTTGAGCTGGATCGATGTTGGATGTGGCAACGGTGCCTTCACGGAGTTGATTGTCGCAGGCTGCGCTCCTGCTGAGGTCCACGGTATCGATCCATCCGAGGGGCAACTCGCTTTTGCCCGTACGCGGCTCGCAGCGGACCTAGCTCGTTTTCATCAGGGCGATGCCATGGCTCTTCCTTTTCCCAACGACAGTTTCGACGCAGCCGTTATGGCGCTGGTGATTTTCTTCGTCCCCGATCCGACCAAAGGCGTCGCTGAGATGACGCGAGTGGTACGACCGGGCGGCATCGTCTCGGCTTATGCTTGGGACATTCCGGGTGGCGGACTTCCCAATGCACCGATTCAAGCTGAGATGCGCACCATGGGTATCGAGCCAGTGCTACCGCCGAGTGCCAACGTGGCGCGAATAGATGCTCTGCAGGAATTGTGGACGCGCGCAGGTCTGGAAGCGGTCGGGACACATGAGATCGCTGTTCAACGAGACTTTGATAGCTTCGACGACTACTGGATGAGCTGTTTGCTCGGAGGCGGTATCGGCCCGGTAATCGCCGCGATGCCGTCCGGTGATGTGGAATTGCTTAAAACGCGGGTTCGCTCGCGCCTGCCGGCAGATGCGGTTGGGCGTGTTACAGCCAATGCGCACGCGAACGCGGTAAGAGGTCGTATGCCAATGTGATACGTCCGTTGTGGGTCATTCGCGTCGGTTTGATCGGACCACGGCGACTTCCGGTCTACCCCGGTGAACGGACATTCTCAGGATAGGCGGGCATGTCTCAAAGGTGCCGCCAATAGGCGACATCATTCGATGATCTTGTCGTCCCTAGAGAGTGACATGCCCGGCACCTCGACTACGAGCGCTCGCGGTGGTGGCAGAAATACTGTTCGTTTCGCGGCTGCGAGCAATGCATTGAGCCCGGGACAAAGCGCTGCTTGGGCTGCGCAAACGCATACCTGAAATCCTCCTAACCAAGGTAGCATCATTGCATTCCGCGGTTCTGGAGTTGCGGAAATGCCGATCAAACCGCCCATTGTTACAGAGATGGACCTGATACGCGGTCGTCAGATTGTGCGCTCATTGATGCCCCTCAAACGGCTATCTTGCGACGATGCTCAGATCGTTGCGAGGGCAATTGCCGAAAGCTTCGCGGAGGGTCGCAAGCAAGGTTTTGATATAGCGAAGGACAACTTGCAAGCATACCCATGGTGTCCCAAGGAAGCCGCAGCGAAGGGGATGCCGCCTATTCCGGAGTTAAAGGAAGTCCTTCGGTTTCTGTCGGGAGACCATGGACAACCAATCCAGGAGTAGCTTGGTCCGGGCCTTCCCGCCAAATTGGGAATTCAGAAACCGTTTCCAACTCGCGAAAGACCGCAGAATGCGGACTTGCTTCGCACTGTCTCCGGATGCGCTCGAAAGCCTAAAACGAATATCCCCAAGGGCTTGAAGGGTGCAACGACAAACAACATGACGACAAGCGGGTGAGAGCCGTCAGAAGAGGATCGGTCCATCGTTCGCGCAAGAGAGCCATGCCCCTTTGTCTTGGCGCAGTACTGGAACGACGCCTTCGAGACGTCCTCTCGCCGAGCACCGGCCCGGCGAGACAAACCGCAACAACCAAGAGCCGCTAAGGAGAACCCCATGGAAATGATCGATCTGAGCCGTGACCTGTTCCACCGCACGCAGACGCATCCCGCCCACCCTCCAGTGATCATCTCCGTGTGGTACGACCACGCCGAGAAGAAGCGCGCGGGAAACACAGACTTTTCCTCCAAGGCTTTGTCCATCGCCTTCAGCGATCATGCCGGAACACACGTGGATGCGCCGGCGCACTTCGATTCCCGTCCCGATGCCCTTTCAATCGACCAGATGCCGCTGGAGAAATTCTATACGTCCGGCATCTGTCTTGATCTGTCCCACGTACCGTTGCGCCATGCCGTGACGGTCCCGGAAATGGAAGCGGCCCTGGCGGCTTCCGGGCAGGAAATCCGCGCCGACGACACCGTGCTGCTGCACATGGCCACTAACGATCGCCTGTTGGGTAAGCCGGGCTACCTCCACGATTTCCCCGGCCTCGCGGTGGAAAGCGTGCATTGGCTGGCCGACCGGGGCATCGGCATGTTTGGTGTGGAGGCGGTGAGCCCAGCCCCCGAAGGCGAACCCAACTTCCAGGCCCATCTCGCATGTGGCGAACGGGGGATCACACACATGGAATGCCTTGCCAATCTCGACAAGCTTGTGGGACGCGGTCGATTCCGCTTCATCGGCTTTCCACTCAAGATCCGCGGTGGCACCGCAAGCCCCATCCGCGCCGTCGCGATCTTCGAGTGAACTCGCCAAAACCTGCACGCGAGTGCTCCCGCGACCCTTCTCCCGGACATTAACCCGCAACGAGGGCAGAGGATGTTGAAGCTTCCGCTGCACGACCGATATGGGTGTCCGCTCTGGGTCATGTGTGGACGACGCCCGCATTGCAAGGAGATTCTGACGTTCGGCTTGCGGTCGGGTGCAAGTCATGTGTC
>NZ_JAFCLX010000077.1:0-24814 GCF_018130205.1 Bradyrhizobium sp. AUGA SZCCT0222 | reverse complement strand
TGCCCTGTATGCTCGTGTGCATTTTGTTTTGTGCAAACCGCACGCGAGACCGCGGGTGCAGCGCGCACCCGGTCTTCTCTGCGCCCTCTTAATTCTGGGGGCAAGGTTTTCTGGCAAAGCTCGGGCGCATCGCGTCGCGAGATCGCGAAGGCGTGTTAGCGATGGCCTATCCACGTCGTCCCGGCCTTGAGCTCAGATGCGCAATTGCGCATCGGGGGACCCATACCGCGTGATTTGTCGATAGGGCAGGATGGCAGATGCTTTCCGCAAAACGTCAGCCGGTGGCTATGGGTCCCGGATCGCGCTTCGCTTGTCCGGGACGACGGATGCGGCACCCTCGCCTCACATCGTCTTCTACCGTCGCCCCCGCACCCGCTTCGCGGATTAGTGGCAAGTGGTGGCCATCACGGGGTGGCCCGGATTGGTGGTCCGATCGACGTACTTATGGCAATGCAGCTTGAGATTCGATTTGATCGTCGGCAGCTGCGGCTGAACGCGGGGCGGCGTCGGCATCGGACGGTTGATCACCGTCTTCGAGCCGGCGAAGTTGGAATTGCCGACCATCCCGGCCTGCGCGACCGAGGCGGAAGCAAGGCTGGCTGCGGCGGCGGCAAGGGTGATCATGGATACATAGGCGGTGCGGGAAAACATCGGGGTAGCTCCTGGTTTTTGGGTGTTTGTCGTCCCGGGACGCCTAGCGGCAACGGTAGGAGGCAAAGACGTTGCCCGCCGCGTCCCGATCGCGGTATGCACGGCAATCCAGCTTGAGATTCGATTTGATCATCGGCAACGGCGTCTGAACGCGCGGCGGCGTCGGCATCGGACGGTTGATCACCGTCTTCGAGCCGGCGAAGTTGGAATTGCCGACCATCCCGGCCTGCGCGACCGAAGCGGAGACAAGGTTGGCTGCGGCGGCGGCCAGGGTGATGACGGATACATAGGTGGTGCGGGAAAGCATCGGGAAGCTCCTGGTGTTTGGGGACTGTCCAGGCCGCGACCTCGAATGCGAACTGACCGCCGTTTGTCGCATCCAGCGGGCAACGGGTTCTATGCGCTGCGGATAAGAGACGCTGTTTTTGTGCGCTGCGACGATTTGTCGGGTTGGATGCGGGGAGCCCGACCAACACCACCCGTCGTCCCGGCCTAGTGCGCGATTGCGCACGGGGGCCGGGACCCATACGCCGCGGCCCATCGGCGAGAACGCCGGCGTTAGATACCTTCCGCAAAATGAGCATCACGCGGTATGGGTCCCGGCCTTCGCCGGGACGACGGCGATTACGACTTCTTCTGCTGCCGCCGCGCCGCAGACGCCGCATCCACCACATTATCCACCTCTTCCCGCCAGCTCGTAATCTCAGCCGCAAGAATCGGATGGTTAAAACCCTTCAAATTGAGATCGTCGATCGGGTGGCCTTCCACCCATGGCTCGACCATGCCGTAGACACGCCTGGACACCACGATCTGGTTGGCCTTGGCTTCGTCGCACAGGCGCGAGGCGAGGTTGGTGACGCTGCCGATCGCGGCATATTCCAGCCGCTGCTCGAAGCCGATCTGGCCGAGCGTGGCGTAGCCCAGCGCAATGCCGATGCCGAAGCCGAGATTGTGGCCGCGGTTGCGCCACTTCTCGGTCAGCTGCCCGATGGCGTCGCGCATCTCGACGCTCATCTTCACCGCGCGCTTGACATGGTCCTCGAACTGGATCGGCGCGTTGAACAGGATCATCACGCCGTCACCGGCATAGCGGTCGAGCGTGCCCTCATACTTGAAAATCAGCGCGCCAAGGGCGGCGTGATATTCCCGCAGCACGTTCATCGCCTCTTCCGGCTCGGTGGTCTCGGTGAACGAGGTAAAGCCGCGCATGTCGCAGAACACGACAGTGACTTCGCGGCGGTGGCTGTCGAGCAGGCCTTCATGGCCGTCGCCGGAGGCGATCAGCTGCGCCACCTGCGGCGCCAGGAAACGTTCGAGGCGGCGGATGCGTTCGATCTCGCCGAGCTGGGTCTCGACCCGTTCCTCCAGCGACTTGTTCCAGTCCTTGAGCTGGTCGGTCTGCTCCTGCAGCTTGTCGGCCTGCTCGCGCACCGTGGAGTTCGCCATCTCCAGTTCGCGGCTCTTGTGGTCGACCTCAGAGAACAGCCGCGCGTTGCGCATCGCGAGCACGCTCTGGTGCGCAAAGGTCTTCATCAAGCCGATGAGGTTGTCGGAAAATTCGCCGGCGTTTTGCCGCAGCACCACCAGCGATCCCAAAATGCCCTGCTGGTCGACCAGCGGCACGACCAGCACCGAATGGAAACCGGCCTCGACCACGACGTCGCGCAGCGGATGATCCGCCGTCGCGTCGAGATCGGGGATCGCGATCGGCTCGCCCCGCGCGGCGGCTTCGCCGAGCGGCGAGTTGTCGGCCTCGATTGCAAGGTGCTTGCCTTCGGCCGCCTTGTCGATGCCGATCGATTCGGTGAGGTTGAATTTGCGGTTCGCGGCGTCATAGCCGTAAATCAACACCGCGTCGGCGTGGGTGATTTCGAGCGCGCGGGCGGCGACCGTCGGCAGCACGGCGTTGAGGTCGAGCGAGGACGACACCGCGCGGCCGACCTCCTCGAGCACTTTCAGCTCGTTGATCGACTGCGCGAGATCCCGCGTCCGCTCCTTCACCTTGGCCTCCAGGCCGGAATAGGTTTCCGCAAGCTGGCTCGCCATGCCGTTGAACTGGTCGGCGAGTTCTTCCAGTTCGTCGGATGTCTTCACCTCGATGCGGTGGCTGAAATCGCCGCCGCCGAGGCGGTGCGCGCCGGCGCGCAGCGCGTTGATCGGCACCAGCATCCGCCGCGCCATGACAGTGCCGGCGATGATCGCGGTCACGAGGCCCATCGCAATCAGAAGCGCGATGCGCATCAGTTGATCGCGGATCGGCATCAGCGCCTGCGCCGTCGGCTGCTCGAAGAACACGAACCAGCCGATCCGCGGCACCGCGCTCACCGTCGTCAGCACGTCGTTGCCGGCAATGTCCGTGCCCTCCGACAGCAGCGAGCCCTTGATGGCGGCGACCTGCGGCAGGCTTGAGACGTCCTTGCCGATTTCGGGGCCCTTCGACGAACTCGCCAGCACCTGGCCCTTGCTGTCGACGATATAGGCAAAGCCTGTCCTGCCGATCTCGGTATCGCCGAAGAAGTCCTGCAGGAAGGTAAGATTGATTTCGGCGACGGTGACCTGGGAATCCGAATGCGGCAACGAGATTGACGTGAACGGCCGCCCGTCCCGGAAATAGGGCGTCGCAAAGCTGGTGCCGCGGGCCGCGGACTCGGTGAAGCGCAGGTCGCGGGAGAAATCGGCGTTGCTGCCGTAGTGGACCGTCTGGCGCGTGATGCGGAGCTGCTCGCGGCCCTGGGCCGAGAGCAGCGTCAGCTGGCTCACATAGGGTACCTGGGTGAGCAATTGCGCATAGTCGGCGCGGCGGTCCTCGATCTTGTAGGAAGAGGTCCGCGTCACCCAGTTGATCTGCCGTTCGAGGTCCGACATCGATTGCTGGATGCGCTTGGCGGTTGCTTCCGCCTTCTCCGACATGCCGTCGGTCAGCGAACTCTTGATGCCGCGATAGCTGATCCAGATTTCCATCGCGCCGTTGACGGCGAGCACGAACACGACAAGGCCGACCAGCGCGACGACGTATTTCGCGAACAGGCCCTCACGCAGGAACCAGACTTTGCCCTTGGCGGCGCTCACATCCACGACCCTCGTGCGCCACGCCTCTTGCGCGCGCATCGGTTTTGCCGTTGGCGGCATCCCCGGCCGGGAGCCGCCGCGGTTGGGCCTGTTTAGCACGATTTGAGGGGCCGAGCAGGTGGCCTATCCCACACATGGTTAGCTCCGATTTTGGGCAGTTATCCGGGGAAATCGGCGGTGCGTGTGGCCATTACGGGCCGAGACCGTTGCGGCAGCGGAAGTCGGCCCCCGCTGCCCTTGTGGGAGAGGGCTGGGGTGAGGGGTCACGGTCTATCGAGGGACCAAGCTCACCGATTAAACAGCTGCCGCAAGACGTCGTTCATCGGCTGGCTGTCAGCTTGCGGAGCTGCGTCATTCTGCGCCGTCGGGGCGGCGGGCGCCGCGGGCTCGGCATCAGCGGGCTGCTGGCCCGGAATCGGGATGCTTCGCGGGCTGTTCGGCCGCGGGGCGCCTGGACCCGCCGCGCCACCTTGTGTCGCGCCGCCTTGCCCTTGCCCTTGCCCTTGTCCTTGTCCTTGGCCCAGCCCCTGGCCCAAGCCGCCGCTCAATCCCTGCTGCAGCAGATTGCCGATGGTCTCACCGAGCGGGCCGCTGAGCAGATCGCCCGGCCTGCCGGCGCCCTGTCCAGGCGCCGCGCCCTGTCCTCCAGCCGGGCCTTGCCCGCCGGTTGCACCTTGCCCGCCGCCGAGCAGGCCGCCCAACGCGGCGCCGATGCCCCCGCTATTGGGACCCAATACGGTTCCGAGGCCTCCGCCATTGGGACCGAACAGCCCCTTGCCCATCTCCTTGAGCTTGGCATAGGCGGCGTCGGGATTATCCAAAATGCCCTGCATGTCCGGATAGATTTTCGGCGCGCCCCACGGCCCCTCGATCATCACGGGAATGCCGAATCCGACCGGCTCATTGGCGCGGCCCTGGCCTTCGGTGGTCATCACGAGCTTTGGTTCGACGCGGAACCCGATCTGCTTGGTGTCGAGCGCTATGGTGCCGACGCCCGTCATCCGCACCAGCGGGCCGACCAGATTGAGATCGGTGGTGACGGCCTGCCCCTTGTCGATCTTGAACGACGCCGAAAGCTGCGACAGATCCGTCGACTGCTCCTTGCCTTCCTGCCAGCCGGACAGGGTGCCCGAGGTGAGCGAGCGGATCATCTGGGCGACGTTGAGGCCCTTGATGGCGCCGTCCTGGAACACGACGAACGCGGTGCCTTGCAAGCCCGCCATGATCGCGCGCTGGCTGTTGCCGGTGGAGCGCACGCTGATCTTGGTTTGCATCCTGCCGTCGAGCTTGTCGAAATCGGCCAGACTCCTCAGCAGCGGCAGCGCGCGCACGCCGGTGAGATCGGCGCGCAGCGCAAATGTAGGATTGGCGGTCGAGGCATCGATGGTGAGATCGCCATTGGTGTTGCCGTCATAGGCGCCGAGATTGGAAACTTGCGTCTTCAGCACGCCGCTGTTGAGCGTGACGTCGATCGCCGCCGGCGCGAAACGCGCGTCGCCGATATTGAGCGCCGCGGCGGAGATCCGCGCCTGGGCGTCGACATAATTGAGGCCATTGAGATTGATCGTCTCATTGCTCCAGGGCTGCGCCGCCGAACCGCCGTCACCACGGCCCATCGCGATATCGAGCCGCTGGAAATCCAGATCGAGCTTCACCAGCGGCTTGCTTGCGGTATCGACCGAGGCCCATCCATTGAACGCGCCGTCGCCGAGCGTGCCGGTCAGGCCGTTGATCATCACCACCGGGCCGTTGAGCCGGACTTCCGCCTTGCCCGACAGCTGCCCGTGCAGGAAGCCGGGTGCGTCGATCTTGAATTCGGTCGGGATGTTCTGCCGTTCGAGCGGCGGTGCCGGGGCTACCGCCTTGATGTCGAATTTCAACGCGTGCTCGCCGGCGCGCGCATTGCCGGTCGCCCGGATCTTGCGGTCGGCATCGATCGTCAAGTCGGCGTTGATGGTCTCGATCTTGTTCTCGACGCGGTCGCGCAGATTGGAAAACACGATCGTGCCGCCGGTGACGCTGACATGCTCGATCGTAAAGGCTTCGCCCTTGATCGCGGCGGCCGGCTTCGACGGCGGATTGATATCCTTGATGCGTTCGCGCTGCAGCGGCAGGTTCAGCACCGGACGAACGATGACAAGTTCGGTAACTTGCGGTTTGCCGGACCACAGGCTCGCCAGTGTCACGTCTGCCTGGATGCTGACCGCGGTGAGGCGGTGGTTGATGTCGCGATCTTTCGGATCCTGCAGCGCGACGTCGTTCAGCGTGATGTTGAGCGACGGCCAGAGCCCGACCCTGGTTCCGCCGTTGATGGTGAGCTTGTAGCCGGTCTCGCGCTCGACCCGTTCCTGGATCTGCGACGTCATGAAGCCGGACGGGATGCCGATCACGAGCAGCAGCGCGATGATGACGATCACGGCGCCGATGGCGGCCCCGGCGAATTTCAATGCTCTCATTTCGACTTTCCAGACCGGGCAAACGGCATCGGTTTCGGCCGCGCCCGATGGGGCACAGCCGGACAAGCGAGCTTATCCCGGAAGGGGACATCGCTCAAAGAAGCCAAAATTATTCCAAGGCTGCTGCAATGCTATGTGACTTATGACACACTTCTGTCGGGGTAAATCTTGCTAGGGCCTTTGGGGACGGTTTTGGGATCGAACTGGAAGGCAAACCAATGAGCAAACAGGCCGAATTTGCGGTCATTTTGAAGATGAACCCGATGTTCGCGGACCTTGGCGCCGACGAACTGCAGCGAATCTCCGGACTCTGCCACACCCAGCAACTGGGGCTCGGCGAGATGCTGTTCCAGAAGGGGGACCCCGGCGACGCCCTTTACGGGGTCCGCCGCGGCCAGATCCGGATCGAGACCGGCGCCTCCGACGGCAGCCGCCTGACCCTGAACTTCATGGGTTCGGGGGACCTCTTCGGCGAAGTCGCCGTGCTCGACGGCCAAAGCCGCACCGCGGACGCCACCGCCGGCGAGGCGACGGAACTGTTCGTGCTCCGGCGTGAGGATTTCCTCGCCTTCCTCGAACGTGAGCCGAAAGTCGCCATCAAGATCATCACCCTGCTGTGCCAGCGCATCCGCTGGCAGAGCGAGCGGATGGAAGAATCCATGCTGCAGCCGCTGCCGGTGCGGCTGGCGCGAAGGCTGGTGGCGCTGGCTGCCGATTTCGGATCGGAAGTGCATATTTCGCAGGAGCAGCTCGGCGTGTTCGTCGGCGCCGCGCGCGAAAGCGTCAACCGTCAACTGCAGGCCTGGCGCAAGGACGGCATCCTGGATCTGCAGCGCGGGCGCATCCTGCTGCAGAACCTGAACAAGCTGACGACGGTGGCGCGCAACGAGTAGATCGCCTGGTCGTCAGATCTCGCCGGCCATGCTATATTCAGCGGATGAACAGAATACTCCAAGAAGTGATCGAGCACGCTGCGACTTGGCCTGAAGAGGACCAGAAGGAGCTTGCCGAGTACGCCCGGGAGATCGAGGCGCGCCGTACGGGCATCTACACAATGTCAGACGACGAACGCACGGCGGTCCGGAAAGGTTTGGCCGAGGCGGATCGTGGAGAATTCGTATCGGATGAGTTCATTGCGGACGCTGACAAGCGCCACGACGGATGAGGATACGCTACACGCCCGGTGCATTCGCCGATCGAGAGCGAATACTTGAATATCTAAGAGATCGATCTGCCGGCGGCGCCAGGAATGTGGCAACAGGCATTCGTGAGGCGGTGGCGCAGCTCAAAGACCACCCACATAGCGGATATCAGACTGACAACCCCGATGTTCGGGTCATCTTTGTTGCTCGCTATCCCTACAAGATTTTCTATCGGGTGCGAGATGCTGTCGAGATTTTGCATATTCGACACACTTCGCGAAAGGCATGGAAAGCCAATAAATAGTGGGGCGCATCGCGTGATTAGGCGTGCTCTCTCACTTCGCCGCGGGCGACATCGCCGGCGGGACCGGCGGCGGCCCCTTGGCTGGAGGCGGTGCGGTGTGATGGCCGCCCGGCGGAACATCGTCGCTCTCGGCTTCCGAGGCCAGCAGCAGCTTGCCGTAGCGCCAGATCAGCGCGCCGAGATCGTCCATCATCATGAACATCGCCGGCACGAACACCAGCGACAGCACGGTCGAGAACACCAGACCGCCGATCACGGCGAGCGCCATCGGCGAACGGAATTCGCCGCCGGCGCCGAATGCCAGCGCTGACGGCATCATGCCGGCTGCCATCGCGATGGTGGTCATGATGATGGGGCGGGCGCGCTTGATGCCGGCGTCGATGATCGCAAAATCGCGCTTGTTGCCTTCGCGGATCGACTCGACCGCGAACTCCACCAGCATGATGGCGTTCTTGGTGACGATGCCCATCAGCATCAGGATGCCGATCCACACCGGCGTGGTCAGCTGCTTGCCGGTCAGCAGCAAGGCTGCAATCGCGCCGCCGATCGAAAGCGGCAGCGAGAACAGGATGGTGATCGGCTGCAGGAAGGTGCCGAACAGCAGCACCAGCACGGCGTAGACCATCATCAGGCCGGCGGTGATGGCGGTGGCAAAGCCGTCCGACAATTCAGCCAGGCTTTCGGCGTCGCCCGACGGGCTTACCTTGACGCCCTTCGGCAGGCTCTTCATCACGGGCAGGTCGTAGATCATCTTGGTCGCGTCGCCCAGTGCCGCGGTGCCGACGAGGTCGGCCGCGACGGTGGCCTGCCGTTCCCGGTCGTAGCGGTTGATGCTGGTCGGGCCCTGGTCGAGCTGGATGTCGGCGACGACCGACAGCGGCACGCCGCCGCGCTCGCCGCGCTGGCCGAGCGGCACCCGCAACTGCTGCAGCATCTGCAGGTCGCCGCGCGCGCTGTCCTCGAGCTGGACGCGGATAGGCACCTGGCGGTCGCCGGCATCGAACTTGGCGAGCGCCGGGCCGACGTCGCCGATGGTGGCGACACGGATGGTTTGCGACAGGCTTTCGGTGGAGACGCCAAGCCGTGCCGCCAGTTCGGCCCTTGGGCGAATCCGCAGCTCCGGCCGGTCGAGCGAGGTTTCCGAGATCACGTTGGCGATGATCGGAATCCGCTTCATCTGGGTCGCGAGTTCGTTGGCGACGTTGCCGACGATGTTGCTGTCGATGCCGGTCACGACCAGCGAAATCGCACGCAGGCCGTTTTCATCGAGGAACCAGAACCGGATGTCAGGGACGTTTTCCAGTTCCTTGCTGATATCGAGCTCGAGCAGGCGCTGGGTGTGCTTGCTGTCGCGGTCCTTCTTCGGCGTGTAGTTGATGATCAGCGCGGCGCGCCGCACTTCCTGCGTTCCCGGCGGCACCCTTCCGCCATCGACGAATATGCTCTTGATCTCCGGGCGCTTGCGCAGGCGCTGGACGATTTCTTCCGTCACCTTCTCGGTGTAGGCGAGTTGCGAGCCTGGCGGCAGCTCCATCGCCAGCAGCGAGCGCGCGGTGTCCTGCGCCGGCAGGAAGCCCTGCGGCAGCAGCGTGATGCTCCAGATCGAGGCGGCGAATATCGCAAGTCCGGCCAGCACGGTGATGAAGTAGTGTTTCACCGACCATGTCACGAGCCTGGTGTAAGCCTTCAGCAAGCGCCCGGGCGGCGGATCCTCATGCGGGTGATCCTTGAGGAAGTAGGCCGCCAGCACCGGCGTGACGAAGCGCGCCGCGAGCAGCGAGAAGAACACCTGCACCGACACGGTGATGCCGAATTGCTTGAAGAACTGCCCGGCGATCCCGGACATGAAGCTTGCCGGCGCGAAGATCGCGATGATGGTCAGCGAGATCGCGATCACGGCGAGGCCGATTTCGTCGGCGGCTTCCAACGCAGCGCGGTAGGGCGTCTTGCCCATGCGCATGTGGCGGACGATGTTTTCGATCTCGACGATGGCGTCGTCGACCAGAATACCCGTCGACAGCGTGATGGCGAGGAAGCTGACGAGGTTGAGCGAGAAGCCGAGCAGGTCCATCACCCAGAATGCCGGGAAGATCGACAGCGGCAGCGAGATGGCGGCGATAATCGTGGCGCGGATATCGCGCAGGAACAACAGCACGACGACGACGGCGAGAATAGCACCCTCGAACAGGGTCGAGATCGCCGCCTCGTAATTGCCCTTGGTGAAATCGACCGACGTGTCGATCATCTTCAGGTCGACGTCGGGATAGGCCGCCTTCAGCGCATCGATGCGTTTTTGCACGGCGGCGGCGACCACCACGTCGCTGGCGCCCTTCGAGCGCTTGATGCCGAGCGCGACCACCGGCTCGCCGTTGAAGCGGGCAAAGGTCCGGCGATCGGCGATGGTGTCGGTGACGGTGCCGAGATCGTCGAGCCGCACCTCGCCGCCGCCGAATAGCGGGATCATGGTGCCGGCGAGTTCGTTCAGCGTCCTGGCGCCGGCCAGGGTGCGGATCGCCTGGTCGTTATTGCCGATTCCGGCGCGGCCGCCGGCGAGGTCGACATTGGTGCCGCGCAGGATCTGGCTGACATTGACGGCGGTCAGCCCCGAGGCCTGCAACCGGTCGGGATCGAGCGAGACCAGAATCTCGCGCTCGACACCGCCGATGCGCTCGACCTGGGCGACGCCGCGGACGCCCTGCAGCGCGCGTTTGACGACGTCGTCGACGAAATAGGACAGCTGCTCCGGGGTCTTGCCCGGAGAGATCGCGGCATAGGTGACGATCGGCAGGCCGATCACGTCGACGCGCTGGATCAGCGGTTCGGTGACGTTTTGCGGCAGGCTGGCGCGAACGCGGGTGACGGCATCCTTGATGTCGTTCAACGCGCGGTCGGTGTTGGTCTCGAGCGCGAACTGGATCGTGGTCAGCGACAGGCCGTCGGTGATCGACGAGGAAATGTGCCGCACGCCCTCGACGCCGGATACGCCGTCCTCGATCGTCTTGGTGACCTGAGATTCAAGCTCCGAGGGCGCCGCGCCGAACTGCGAGACCGCCACCGAGATCACGGGGATGTCGGCGCTCGGCAGCCGCGTGACCGCGAGCTTGGTGAAGCTGACCCATCCCAGCACCAGAAGGATGATTGAAAATACGATGGACGGAAGCGGGTTCCGGATCGACCATGCCGAGATATTCAAAGCCATTATCGTGTCCGCGTGCGCTCGAGTTCGTCGGCAAACATGGTCTTGATCTGGTCGCCGTCATGCAGCGAGGTGCCAGCATCGGCCACGACGGTTTCGCCGACGGCGAGGCCTTCAAGAATTTCCGTAGAGGTGTCCGACGTCAGGCCGACCCGGACTTTTCGCGTCTCGATCCTGTTGTTCTCCTTGACCACCTGCAGGGTCAGGCGGTCGATGGCGGTACGCGGCACCGCGACGCCACAGCTGCGCTTGGCGTCGATATTGGCGCGGGCAAACATGCCGACCTTGAGCGAGGGATTGTTGTTCAGCGAAATCCTGACCTTGCCGAGCTGGGTGGCGCGGTCGATCTGCGGCGAGATTTGCCGGACCTTGCCGACCAGATCGGGCGCGTCGTCGCGGCTGATCCGCACCGTGGCGCCGGGATTGAGCTTGAGCAGATGGACGCTCGGCACTTCGGCCTCCAGCTCGATCTCGTTGTTGACCGAAATCCGGAACATCGGTCCGGCCTGCGGCGAGGCCGGCGCGCCGACGGCGGTCCTGACTTCGGTAACGAGGCCTGGGCCAGGCGTGCGCAGCGATATCGGTGCGGTCCTGCCGCCGCCCGGAGCTCCCGGCTGCTGCGGCGGCGCGGTCAGGCGTGCCAATTCCTGATTGTCCGCCACCATGTCGCCTTCGCGGACGAAGACATCGGTGACCCTTGAGCCTTCCTGATCGACGCCGACCTGCGCTTCGCGGCGCGGCACGATGAATCCGGTGACCCGCACCATGTCGGAGAAGCAGGCATTGGTGGATTTGGTCACGATCACCAGCGCCTGGCTGGGCGCATCCTTGGGCTCGGGACGGGAGCGGTGCTCGAACCAGTAGTAGAAGCCACCCACAACGACAACGAACGCTACTCCGAGCGCAGGTTTGAGGTATTCGGAGAGTTTCATCGCCGGATCAATCCAGACTGGAAGTCAAATGAAGCGGGGTGCATCCGGTTCACCGAAAATCACAATGAACCCAAAACAAAATGCGTCCCGCAAGGGTGCTGCGGAACGCATTGTAGCCGGAAAATCTAGGTCAACGCCACGCCCTACTTGAACAGGCTATTTGGACGCAGTGGCCTTGTTTTCCATGTTCACAACCTGCACGCGGCGATTGGCTTCGGCCATCGGCTGGTTCGAGTCCTTCAGCTTGCTCTTGCCGTAACCGACGGTCACCAGATCGGTGCCGTTGATGCCGTATTTGTCGACCAGATAGCGCTTGATCGCGTCGGCGCGCCGCTCGGAAAGGTCCTGGTTGTAGCCTTCGCCGCCGGCTGCGTCGGTATGACCGGCGACCACGAAGGTCGAGCCTTTCAGGTCGGAATTGGACAATGCGCGGCCGAGCGCCTGAACCGATGCCAGCGATCTGGGGCTGATATCGGCCGAGTTGTAGTCGAAGTTGATTTCCAGATCGATCTTGGGCTTGTCCTTGACGATCGCGGCGATCTCTTCACGCTCGCTGAACGACAGCGACCGCGTCGAGCGGCCGCGGATTTTCTGGACGAACTGCCCTTCGGCGGCAACGGCGGCCTGATCGACCTGCTGCGGACCGACCGACAGGCCGCGGGTCAGCGGCTTCTTTTCCGGCACCAGCGCGCGGAGGATCTGATCCTCGGTCACGTTCTTGTCCTTGGCCTTCTCCTCGGCAACCGCGCTGGCCATGCCAAAGCAGAGGGCGGCGCCGAGCGTCGCGATCGAAAGGAGCCCGGTCAGGGTCTTTGTTCCAGATCTCTGTGACATTACCAGTCCCTCCTGCGCGTGGTTCCAAAACGTGATTCAAATGAGCTGCCGGACCAATCCGGTCGCGGCTTATTACCGTTAGTCTAGCCGCCCGCCTGTCGGTTCGAGGAGGCTGCCAGTTAGCGTCAAATAATCGTCACTGTACCCCGTAATCGGCGAATTCCTTAACGATATTCGGATCCATCGCCTTGGCGTTGCTAATATCCAGATCGCCTTCCGGGATCGAGCCGTTGCGCTTCTTGGCAATGCCCCGTCCGTACAGCGACGAGGTCAATCTCGGGTTGATCTTCAGCGCGGCGTCGAAATCGGCAATTGCATTCTTGGTCTGTCCGCTCTTGAGGTTGACGAGGCCGCGGCTGTCCAGCGCATCGACGAAATTCGGCCGCAACCGCAGCGCCTCGTTGCAATCCTTCAGCGCGGCCTGCAGGTCGCCGATGACCGTGCGGGCCCAACAGCGGTTGTTGTAGGCTTCCACGTCCTTCGGGTTGAGCCGCAGCGAATTGTTGAAATCCTTGATCGCGAGTTCGTAGGCGCCCTTGCTGGCATAGACCTGGCCCCGCCGATACAGCGCGGCCCCATCGTCGGGGTTGTCGTTGAGCTTGGCGGTGAGGCTCTTGATGGTCGGATCATCGGCGAGCGCCGCGATCGCCGTGTTGCCCTCGGGCGGCTTGGCTGGCGGAGCGGGCGGCGGGATTGTGACTTCCACCTGTTTTGGCGGCTGCGGCGGTGCGGGCGGTTGCGGCGGTGCGGGCGGCGGCGGTGCCGGCGTCGCAATGGCCACCTGGGCCCCGGGCGGAGGTGCCGGAGCGGGCGTCGGTGTTGGAGTGGGTGGAGCCGGAGGAGCGATGGCGACCGGAGGCGGAGAGGGGGTGACAACCGGAGGCGGTGCCGGCGGCGGACTCGAAGGCTTCGGCCCTGCGCCACCACCCGGGATGAAGGAGAAATCCTCGGCCAGCGACGACGAAATCCACGGCACCTGTTCCTGGCGCGAGGCGCGGGTGACGCCGACCCGGGTGCGATTCAAAGTTTCCTCGGCCATCAAATCGGGGGTGCGGATTTCCTTGAGCAGTTCCCGCACGAACAGGCTGCGATCGCTGCCATTATCCGAAATGACCGACGAAAGGGCCGCCGAATACATCACCAGAGAGCCGTTCGGCGCAATGACCGGCGCAAGTCCGGCGGAAAAACTGCGGAACCGGCGCTCGAACGGATTGCGCCTGGAGGCGTCGACCAGGGCGATCTTGACGCCGGCGCCGCGGCTGTTGATCTCGCCCAGCACCATCTCGAGGCTGAAGCCGTCGCGGCGCACGTCGGCCTCGGCCCAGATCTGCGCGTCGACCGGGATCATGTAGCTCTGGCGGTTCGCCTGGATGCCGAAACCCGAGAAGAAGATCAGGGCGACCGAGCCGGGCTTGATCTTCCCGTACAGGCGCTCGAAGGCCCGGCGCATGCCGTCGCCGGTGAGGTTTTCGCCGATATCGACGTTGAAGCCATCGCGCTTGAGTTCTTCGGCGACATCGCGCGCGTCGTTGATCGGCTCTTTCAGCGGCGCTTCGGCGTCCGGATATTTCGAATTGCCGATCACCAGCGCAAAACGCTCGCCGGCCCCGTACGACGGGGCGATCGACGCCACGGAAAAGATCACTGTGAGAAGCAATGCAAGGCGGATTTTCATTATCACCGCAGTCCAGCCAAAAAAGCGCCGATCCCAGCTTGCGCCTCGGCGACCATACTCCACGCAAACCGCATTATCAAACGAGCCCCGCAGGCCGTCAACCACTTGCGAAGGCGGCGTTAATTGCGACAATTCACCGCGACGAATCCCTGGGGATTGAAGGGGAGTAAATCCCGTTCGTCGTGAATTTGCGGTGCGTGATCATCCGGTGGTTGCGTGAGCCTTTCCCCGGGCCAGCCGTGGCCCTGGTGCCCGGCCGGCCACCGGCGGGGCGCCCTGTCATGGATGGTCATTCGCACTGCCGGTTTGACCTTTGCGGATGACGATGGCTTGTTGCGGAGGTCGGCCAAAACTCAAACCTCAAGAAAAGTGACACCGATGGGAAATGCCTACGAAATCTACGCGCTGCGCTATGCGACGATGTCGCCGCGCACCCCTCATCTGAATTTCCTGATACCGGATCCGCACGACACCACGGCGCAGGACCTCGACTACTTCGTCTGGCTGATCCGCGGCCACGGCCGCGAGATACTGGTTGATACCGGTTTCAACGCCGAAGAAGCCAAGGCGCGGTCGCGCAAGCTCAACCTCAATCCGGTCGACGCGCTGGAGGCGTTTGGCGTCAAGGCCGACAGCATCAAGGACGTCGTCGTCACCCATCTGCACTACGATCACGCCGGCAATCTCGACCGCTTCCCCGGCGCCCGGTTCCATCTGCAGGATCGCGAGATGAGCTACGCGACCGGGCGCTGCATGTGCAACGGCCTGATCCGGCATCCATTCTCCGTCGAACACGTCACGCTGATGGTGCGCCATGTCTATGGCGAGCGCGTCACGTTCCATAATGGCGACGGCGAGATCGCGCCCGGCGTCACCGTGCATCGCGTCGGCGGCCATTCCGATGGTTTGCAGGTGGTGCGGGTCGAGACCGCGCGCGGGCCGGTGGTGCTGGCCTCGGACGCCGCGCATTACTACGCCAATCTGCAGAAGCGCAGCCCGTTTCCGATCGTCTACAATGTCGGCGACATGGTGCAGGGCTGGGAGATCGTTGAAAAGCTGGCCGGCCACCCCGATCGTTTCATTCCCGGCCATGATCCGATCGTGAGCGAAATCTATCCGCGCGCCAGCGACAAGGTCGATGCGTTTGCCTTGCATCTGGCGCCGTCGCGATCATTCGTGAAGTAGGAGCGCGCCATGATCGAGCGCTTTCCCGGCCTCACGCCAACCCGCAGCCGCGCCGTCGTTCACGATGATCTGGTGCTCACCGTCGCGGTCGCGCCCGATCCTGTCTCTCCCTCGATGTACGAGCAGAGCGTCAAGGCGCTTGCACGTATCGACGAGAGCCTTGCTCTATGCGGCTCGAACAAGAGCAAAATCCTGTCAGCGATCGTCTACATCTCCGACATGAAGCGCAAAAGCGAGATGAACCGCGCCTGGGACGAATGGGTCGATACCAGTAACCCGCCGATGCGCGCCTGCCTCGGCGTCGAACTCGAACCGCCGCATATCGTGGAAATCGTGGTGACGGCGGTGAAGTAGGCGGCGGTGAGTAGGCTTCCTTCGCATCCGATCTCTCTTCGGAGGCGCGGCTGTCTCCCCGTCATTGCGAGCGAAGCGAAGCAATCCATATCTCCACGTGCTGAGGCATGGATTGCTTCGTCGCTTCGCTCCTCGCAATGACGTGGAGAGAGCATTTCAATACGCTTCCTTCGCGTCGGCCTCCGCGCTGGTCTGCACGAGGTCGAGGCTTGCCTCGATCTTGCCGAGCAGCGCGGCGAGATTTTTGCGTTCCTGCGCCGACAGGCACGACAAAATCTCCTGTTCCCGGCGCAGCAGGCGCGGGATCAGCTCCTCGTACAGCGCCTTGCCTTTTCCGGTCATGCGCAGCCGAAATTCGCGGCGGTCCTCTTCGTTCTCGACGCGCTCGATCATCTGCCGTTTCATCAGCGTGGTGACCGCGCGGCTGATGGTCGATTTATGGGTGCGGGTGCAATGGGCGATGTATTGCGCGCTGCAGGGCGCAACGCGGAAACCCAGCGTCGCCAGCACACGCCATTCCGGAATGTCGAGCCCGTACCGCGCCTGATATTCGGCCGAGAGCGCCGAGGAGACTTCCGCCGCCAGCCGGTTCAGCCGGAACGGCACGAACTTGAAGAGGTCGAGACGGCCGCCGTCTTTTGCGATCTTTGATGGCGTTCCATCCTTATCCCCGTCTTTGCGCGTGCCGCTGTCGGGCGCGGATCGGGATCGGGCGCTGTTCTCGCTGGACGACGCGTTGGCCAAAATCGCTCCAATTTGAGTTGACGCCGGGGGCGCCAGCGGGTTTAAGATAGTTGCAGATGCGACTAATTTAGCAAGTCCGTGCACCCTTGGCCAGAGTAAACCTTCCAATGGTCCAGACCAAAACCCAATTCGGCTACCGCAGGCACCCCGACCAGGATCGGGCCGGTGCTGATGCGGCCGAACATCCCGTCGTCGTGGTCGGCGCCGGGCCGGTCGGACTGTCGCTGGCGATCGATCTGGCGCAGCGCGGCCAATCCGTGGTGCTGCTCGACGATGCCGACCGGATCGGCGAGGGCTCGCGCGCGATCTGCTTTTCCAAACGTTCGCTGGAATTCTGGGACCGGCTCGGCGTCGGCCAGCGCATGGTCGACAAGGGCGTGGTCTGGAGCGTCGGCAAGATCTTTCACGGCGCCTCGCAGCTCTACCAGTTCAATTTGCTGCCGGAGGAGGGCCACAAGCGGCCTGCCTTTATCAACCTGCAGCAGTTTTATGCCGAGGCCTATCTGGTCGATCGGGTCCAGGAGCTTTCCGGCATCGACCTGCGCTGGCGCAACAAGGTGGTCGGCCTCGAACAGCGCAACGACCATGTGCTGCTGACGATCGAAACGCCTGACGGCCCGTACCGGCTGCATGCCGGCTTCGTCGTCGCCTGCGACGGCGCCCGCTCATCGTTGCGGCAGATGGTGGGCGCGGAATTCGCCGGGCAAGTGTTTGAAGATCAATTCCTGATCGCCGACGTCAAGATGACGGCGGCGTTTCCGACCGAGCGCTGGTTCTGGTTCGATCCGCCGTTCCACGCCGGACGCTCCGCGCTGCTGCACAAGCAGCCGGACGACATCTGGCGCATCGACCTGCAGCTGCATCCGGATGCGGATCCTGTCGTCGAGAAGCGCCCGGAAAATGTACGGCCGCGGATCGCGCGCATGCTCGGCCACGACAAGTTCGATTTCGAATGGATCTCGCTGTACAAGTTCCAGTGTCGGCGGATGGAGAAGTTCTTGCACGGCCGCGTGATCTTTGCCGGCGATGCCGCGCATCAGGTCTCGCCGTTCGGCGCCCGCGGCGCCAATTCGGGCCTCGAAGACGCAGAAAATATTGCCTGGAAACTTGATCGCGTGTTGCGCGGGTCGTCGCCGGAAGCGCTGCTCGAGAGTTACCACACCGAACGCAGCGCCGCGGCGGACGAGAACATCCGCGAGTCCACGCGCTCGACCGATTTCATGGCGCCGGTGTCGCAGCAGGAGGCGCGGCTGCGCAAGGCGGTGCTGTCGCTGGCCAGGGAAACCGAATTCGGTAAGCGCATGGTCAATGGCGGACGGCTGTCGGTGCCTTCCACCTATGACACGACGCTGTCGACCGCCGATCGCGATGCGTGGCGCGGTGGCCCGCGACCTGGCGCATCGATGCCGGATGCACCGATTGCGGCAGCGAGCGGCCAGCCGATGTTTCTGACCGAAGCCTTCGTTGGCAAGGGAGCGCAATTCACGTTGCTGGAATTTGGCAACGGTGCCGCGATCGATGCGCCTGAAGGCGTGGAAACCATTCGCATCGGCGGCGACGACGGCCTTGCCGACACCAGGGGCCTTGCGGGTGCGCGCTACGACGCCGAGCCAGGCACCGCCTATCTGCTGCGGCCCGACGGCTATGTCGCGGCGCGCTTCCGGCATCCGACCCATCCGGCGCTCGATGCGGCGCTGGCGCGTGCGGCCGGTCTCAATCGAGGACTGTCATGACGCTGTCCACCAGTTCGAATTTCGCAAAGCCCGACGACGCCTTCCGCGCCATCGTCGAGGCGCATCGGGGCTTAAGCGATGCGCAAAGCGCCGATCTCGACGCCGCGCTGGTTCTGGTGCTCGCCAACCATATCGGCGACATCGCGGTGCTGAACGAAGCCATCGCGCTCGCCAAGCGTCGGATGCTGGATGCCAGCCAGCAGCAACAGCAGCAACAACAATGAAAAATTTGAACATGCCGTCATTGCGAGCGCAGCGAAGCAATCCATCCCTCCGCAAGAGAGGTGACAATGGATTGCTTCGCTGCGCTCGCAATGACGGGGAGCTAACGCAAAGGGATTGAACTGATGGCCAAGGGTTTCGCGTCCACCACGGACATGGCGGAAAAGAAGATCACCTTCTCCGAGATCGGCACTGATCTTTACGCCTTCACCGCCGAAGGCGATCCGAATTCCGCTATTATCGTCGGCGACGACGGCTGCCTGGTGTTCGACGCGCAGTCGACGCCGGCGATGGCGAATAAAGTCATCGAACGGGTGCGCACCGTCACCGACAAGCCGATCAAATATGTCGTGCTGTCGCATTACCACGCGGTGCGCGTGCTCGGCGCTTCCGCCTACAAGGCGCAGGGCATCGTCGCCTCGGCGGAAACCTATCGCCTGATCGAGGAGCGCGGCCAGCAGGATTGGGATTCCGAATATGGCCGCTTCCCGCGCCTGTTCCAGGATGCCCAGAGCATTCCCGGACTGACCTGGCCGACGCTGACCTTCGAAGGCGAGATGTCGATCTATCTCGGCAAGCGCGAGGTGCGCTTGATCCAGCTCGGCGCGGGACATACCTCCGGCGACATCGTGGCCTGGGTGCCGGATGCCGAAGTGATGTTCTCCGGCGACCTCATCGAATATCACTCGGCCTGCTATTGCGGCGACGCGCACCTGCGCGAATGGCCTGTCACGCTGAACGAGATCCGCGCCTTCAATCCCAAGGCGATCGCGCCCGGCCGCGGCGACGCGCTCAAGGGACTTTCGACCGGACGCGATGCGATTGCGATGACGCGCGATTTCGTCACCTCGCTCTATGGCGCCGCGGAAACCTCGGTCGCCAGGGGCCGCAATCTCAAGGAATCGATGGCGGCGACGCGCGAGGTGATGGACCCGAAATTTTCCAGCTTTGCGATCTACGAGCACTGCCTGCCGTTCAACGTCTCGCGTGCGTTCGACGAGGCCTCGGGAATCGACGATCCCGTGATCTGGACCGACAAGCGCGATCAGGAAATGTGGGCCGCCCTGCAAGGCGCATGATCCCGAAAAGTGGGTACCGGTTTTCGGACAAGATCATGCGCAAGATGAAGGAGGATGACCATGAATATCAACACCTCGCCCGATGCGATCTCGCGCAGCACCGTTGGTGTCACGCCGGGCTACATGTCCGGCTTCGGAAACAGCTTTGAGACCGAGGCGCTGCCCGGCGCGCTGCCGATCGGCCGCAACTCGCCGCAGCGCTGCGCCTATGGGCTCTACGCCGAGCAGCTTTCCGGCTCGCCCTTCACCGCGCCGCGCGGCGCCAATGAGCGATCTTGGCTGTATCGCATTCGCCCCTCGGTGAGGCACTCGGGACGTTTTGAGAAGGCCGACGCCGGATTGTGGCGTACCGCGCCGTGTCATGAACATGAATTGCCGATCGCGCAATTGCGCTGGGATCCGGCGCCGATCCCGAAGGAGGACACCACCTTCCTGCAGGGCGTGCAGACCATGACGACGGCAGGGGACGCCAACACCCAGGCCGGAATGGCGGCGCACGTCTATCTCATCACCAAATCGATGGTCGACCAGCATTTCTACAATGCCGATGGTGAGATGATGTTCGTGCTGCAGCAGGGCAAGCTGCGCCTTGTCACCGAGTTCGGCCGCATCGACGCCGAGCCCGGCGAGATCGTCGTGATCCCGCGCGGCGTCAAATTCCGTGTCGAACTGACAAATGGCCCGGCGCGGGGCTATCTCTGCGAGAACTATGGCGGCGCCTTCACGCTGCCCGAACGGGGTCCGATCGGCGCCAATTGCCTGGCCAATTCGCGCGACTTCCTCACGCCTGTCGCGGCGTACGAGGACAAGGACACGCCGACCGAATTGTTCGTGAAATGGGGCGGCTCGTTGTTCAAGACAACCTTGCCGCATTCGCCGATCGACGTGGTGGCGTGGCACGGCAATTACGCGCCCTACAAATACGACCTGCGCACCTTCTCGCCGGTCGGCGCCATCGGCTTCGACCATCCGGACCCGTCGATCTTCACGGTGCTGACCTCGCCGTCGGAAACCGCAGGCACGGCGAACATCGACTTTGTCATCTTCCCGGAGCGCTGGGCGGTCGCGGAAAACACCTTCCGTCCGCCCTGGTACCACATGAACATCATGTCGGAGTTCATGGGGCTGATCTACGGCGTCTACGATGCCAAGCCGGAAGGCTTTGTGCCCGGCGGCATCAGCCTGCACAACATGATGCTGCCGCACGGCCCGGATCGCCAGGCTTTTGATCACGCCAGCAATGGCGAGCTGAAGCCGGTGAAGTTGACAGGCACCATGGCCTTCATGTTCGAGACCCGCTACCCGCAGCGCGTCACGGCGCACGCGGCGAAGTCGGCGACGTTGCAGGACGATTACGCGGATTGCTGGCAGGGACTGGAGAAGCGCTTCGATCCGAACAAGCCGTAGCCTCCGTCATTCCGGGGCGTGCGAAGCACGAACCGGAATCTCGAGATTCCGGGTCTGGTCCTTCGGACCATCCCGGAATGACGTTAGAGTTCGCCATGTCATTCGCAGGACAACACCGTGCCCCACCCCAACGATCCCAAACTGAAATCCTTCATCCCGGTCGATCCCGCGTCGGATTTCCCGATCCAGAATCTCCCCTACGGCGTGTTCTCCGCCAAGGACGGGCTCGCCCCGCGCGTTGGCGTCGCGATCGGCGACTATGTGCTCGATCTCTGGCAGCTCGCGCAGGATTGCCGGATCGACGTCGTCGAACCCGGCGTGTTCGCGAACGCATCGCTCAACGCGTTCATGGCGCTCGGGCCGGAGGTGTGGTCGCGGACGCGGGCGCGGATCAGCGAGCTGCTGCGCCACGATCATCCCGAACTGCGCGACAATGAAAAACTGCGCCAGCGCACGCTGGTGCCGATGGCGGATGTCACGCTGCATCTGCCGATCGCGGTTTCCGGCTACACTGACTTCTATTCCTCGAAGGAGCACGCCACCAATGTCGGCGTCATGTTTCGCGGCAAGGACAATGCGCTGCAGCCGAACTGGCTGCATATGCCGATCGGCTACAATGGCCGCGCGTCCACCGTCGTCGTCAGCGGCACAAAAGTGCGCCGGCCGCGCGGGCAATTGAAGCCGCCGACAGCTGACGTGCCGAGTTTTGGGCCGTGCAAGCGGCTCGATTTCGAACTGGAAATGGGCGTGGTGGTCGGACAGGCGTCGGCGATCGGCGAGATGCTGACGGAAAAACAGGCCGAAGCGATGATCTTCGGATTCGTGATCCTCAACGACTGGAGCGCGCGCGACATCCAGCAATGGGAATATGTGCCGCTCGGGCCGTTCCAGGCCAAGGCGTTTGCGACCTCGATCAGCCCGTGGGTCGTGACGCGCGAGGCGCTGGAGCCGTTCCGCGTCCAGGGTCCCGCGCAGGATCCGCGGCCGCTGGAATATCTGCGCCAGGCGCAGCCGAACAATTACGACATGCAGCTCGACGTCGCCCTGCGCGCCGGCTCCATGAACGCGGCCGCCGATATCTGCCGCACCAATTTCAAATACATGTACTGGTCGTCGGTGCAGCAACTGGTGCACCACGCCTCGTCCGGCTGCGCCATGAATGTTGGCGATCTCTTAGGGTCCGGCACCATCTCCGGCCCGGAGAAGGATCAGCGCGGCAGTCTTCTGGAGATCAGCTGGAACGGCACCGAGCCGGTTGAGTTGCCCGGCGGCGTCAAGCGTATGTTCCTGGAAGACGGCGATTCGCTCGTGATGCGCGGCTGGTGCCAGGGCGACGGCTACCGCGTCGGTTTCGGCGAGGTCGAAGGCACGATCGTGGGGGCGGCGTGATGCTCTCTCCACGTCATTGCGAGCGAAGCGAAGCAATCCATGGCGCGGCATAACGGATGGGTGGATTGCTTCGCTACGCTCGCAATGACGGAGAGGAGAGGTCATCGCTCCTGCGGCGGAATATCCTTCAGCCGCGCCGAATGCGCCGCGCAATCCTCGACGCTGTATTTCAGATGCACGCGCTTGTCTGACGGTGCCTGCTTTACAACGCAGACGCCCGGCCGCCATTCCTGCGCAGGCCGGATCGGTCGCGACGCAAAGCCGCCACCGCAGTTCGGGCACACATTGTGCAGCTTGTTGTCGGCGCAGTCAGCGCAGAACGTGCATTCATAGGAACAGATCCGCGCTTCCGTTGCGTTCGGCGGCAGGTCCTTGTCGCAATATTCGCAGTTCGGCCGGAGTTGCAGTGCCATGGTGATCTCTTCGCATTGATTTTGAAACGCATCATCACAAATTCGCCGTCGAAAGCGAATGGCGAATACCCCTCGATTTCGGCCATCTCCCTCAAACCCTACCGCGCCAATTCCTTCAGCGGCAGCTTGGCGCTTTCCTTCAGCCGGTCCAGCACGATCGACGAGCGCACATGCGCCACGCTCTGGTGCGGCATCAGCACGTTGTTGACGATGTCGGACAGGCTCTTGAGGTCGCGCAGCACGGCTTTGAGCAAATAGTCAGCGTCACCCGTCAGCGAATAGGCCTCCTGAATCGCGTCGACGCGGCCCACCAGCGCGCGGAATTTCTTGGCGTTGTCGGGCGAATGCGTCGCCAGCGTGATGTGGATGAAGGCGATCAGATTGAAGCCGAGCGCCTCGGAGGCGAGGTCGGCGTGGTAGCCCGCGATCACCTTTTCTTCTTCGAGCCGCATCCGCCGCCGCGAGCATTGCGATGCCGACAGGCCGACCAGATCGGCCAGTTGCTGGTTGGTCAGCCGGCCGTCGTCCTGCAGCGCGGCCAGCATTTTGAGGTCGAAAGCGTCTACCGGAATCATGCGCGAAATGTCCATTTGATGCACGAACTGTGCATGACTATAGCCAATCCCGCCGCCATTTGCATGCACATTGCGCCTGATCTGGCGGAAACTCCATGGATCAAATCAAGAAGGAGATTCCGCCATGGGTCCATTTCCGCACGACGCGCCGGCCGCTACCATCAGCGCCGACAATCCGATGGGCACCGACGGTTTCGAGTTCGTCGAATACGCGCATCCGAAGCCGGAAGAGCTGCACGCGCTGTTCAAGTTGATGGGCTATGTCCCGGTCGCCCGCCACAAGACCAGGAACATCACGGTCTATCGCCAGGGCGACATCAACTACCTCATCAACGAAGAACCCGGCACCCACGGTTTTAATTTCGTGGCCGCCCACGGTCCCTGCGCGCCGTCGATGGCGTTCCGCGTGGTCGATGCGAAGCTGGCCTATGAACGCGCGATTTCGCTCGGCGCGGAACCCGCGGATATCCCGTCAGCGCAGAAGACGCTCGACGTTCCCGCCATCAAGGGCATTGGCGGCAGCCTGCTGTATTTCGTCGATCGCTACGGCGCCAAGGGCTCGGCCTATGACAGCGAGTTCGAATGGCTCGGCGCCAAAGACCCGCGTCCCGCCGGCGCTGGTCTGTTCTATATCGACCACCTCACCCACAACGTTCATCGCGGCCGCATGGATGTCTGGACCGGCTTCTACACAAAGCTGTTCAACTTCCGCCAGATCCGTTTCTTCGACATCGAAGGCCGCGCCTCCGGCCTGTTCTCGCGGGCGCTGACCAGCCCGGACGGCAAGATCCGGATTCCGATCAACGAGGACGCCGGCGATTCCGGCCAGATCGAGGAATATCTCAACACCTATCGCGGCGAAGGCATCCAGCACATCGCCTGCGGCGCGCGGGACATCTACGGCACGGTGGAAACGCTGCGCGCCGACGGCTTGCCGTTCATGCCGTCGCCGCCGCTGACCTATTTCGAGAAGATCGATGCACGGCTGCCCCGGCACGGCGAGGATGTGGCGCGGCTGCAGCGCGACGGCATCCTGATCGACGGCGAAGGCGTCGTCGAAGGCGGCCACACCAAGGTGCTGCTGCAGATATTCTCGGCGAACGCGATCGGGCCGATCTTCTTCGAGTTCATCCAGCGCAAGGGTGACGACGGTTTTGGCGAGGGCAATTTCAAGGCGCTGTTCGAATCGATCGAGGAGGATCAAATTCGAAGAGGCGTGCTGAAGGTGGATGCGGCGTAAAGTGGCGCGTCAAACACCACTGTCGTCCCGGCCTTGAGCCGGGACCCATAACCACCAGCGGAAGTTATTTGACACGCTAGCCGTCGTCTTCCTTTTTCAACCATACCGGCCGCGGCGTATGGGTCCCGGCTTTCGCCCTAGGTGGTGTGGACTCTAAGGATTCCCTTTTAGGCGCAAATCAGATTCAAGGCTTCTTTTTGGGAGGCAGTCTTGG
>NZ_JAFCLX010000076.1:0-25141 GCF_018130205.1 Bradyrhizobium sp. AUGA SZCCT0222 | reverse complement strand
GACACATGACTTGCACCCGACCGCAAGCCGAACGTCAGAATCTCCTTGCAATGCGGGCGTCGTCCACACATGACCCAACAGCGATTAGCTGTGCAGTGCTGCAATGGCTTTTATGGCTATCAATGCGCCCGACTAAACCGCTACGATGCCGTCAGCTGAGCTTGGGAGCAGATATGAGGCGGCGCGAGTTCATTACGCTTCTCTGCGGCACGGCGGCGACGTGGCCGCTGGCCAAACGTGCGCAACAGCCAGCGATGCCTGTCATTGGTGTGCTATCCGCCGGTTCACCCGACAGGGGGCTCTCCGATATTGAGGCGGCGTTCGAAAGAGGTCTCGCGGAGAAGGGTTACGTGGCCAGAAGGAACGTCAGGATAGAACATCGGTGGGCAGGAGGAAACTACGATAAGCTTCCCGAGGCCGCACATGAGCTGTCCATGGCACCTTTGAGACATGCCCGCCTATCCTGAGAATGTCCGTTCACCGGGGTAGACCGGAAGTCGCCGTGGTCCTGTCAACCACGCGAATGACCCGGACAGACATAGAGGCTGGTCGATTGGACGTCGTTTCCAACTGACCACCGGTTCGGAAAGTGATAGTTTGGGAGCATCGATTAACGCGTTTCCTTCGGAGGCGCCGTGCGACGACGCGATTTCATCAGCTTTCTCGTGGGTACGGCGGCCACGTGGCCGCTTTCCGCGCGCGGGCAACAGCCGGAAAAATTGCGTCGCGTCTTTTGGGTTTCGACCGAAGATCAACCCGATCCATTTCTGGATGGATTTCGCGAAGGATTGCGCGAGCGTGGCTACATCGAGGGAAAGAACGTTGTCTTTGAGCTTCGCTTTGCGCGAGGCAATCCCGATGCGCTCCGCGGGGTGATATCCGAATTGACTCGCGGCAACGTGGACCTGGTCGTGTGTAGCGGTCCAGCAATACGCGCGCTGCGGGCGGCAACAGGCATTCCCGTCTTGTTTGCCATCAGCGGCGATCCGGTCGAGTTGGGCCTCGTCAAGAGCCTCGCTCGGCCGGGTACTAATTTCACGGGGAGCACATTCCTTTCGCTCGATTTGGCCGGAAAGAGAGTTGATCTGCTAAAGGATATATTCCCGCAGCTGCGCACCCTTGCGGTACTATCGAATACCGATCATCCGGGAGAACGGTCGGAATGGCGCGCCACTAACCAGGCCGCTCAAGCTCTAGGCATCGATCCGGTCTATGTCCCATTTCTCGGCGCACGTGAATTAGACAACGCGCTTACAGTGGCAGGCAACGCGCGCGCAGACGCGATACTCGTCTTCCCAGAAGGCGCAACAATGCTGCACCGGACCAGAATTGCCCAGTTTGCCGTCGAGCAGCGACTGCCCTCGATGTTCGGATGGAGTGAGTATAGCGATGCAGGTGGGCTCTTGAGCTATGGGGCAAACCAGCGTGCAACCTATTTCCGGCTTGCGACCTATGCCGACCGGGTCTTGCGCGGCGAAAGCCCGGCTGATCTCCCCGTTGAGCAGCCAACAAAATTTGAATTGGTGGTGAATATCAAGACGGCAAAGGCGCTGAGGATAGACGTGCCGACATCTATCTTGCTGCGCGCCGACAAGGTGATCGAGTGAAGCCGCGAGTTGCAGCGGTGCATGGGTCCGTTCATGGCACGAACCGGACCAACCCGGGTCGGTCTGATGATGTCTGTTGTTCGAGTAAACGGATGTGGCTGGCCTAAGATCAGAACAGCGCTTTTGACCCAACGCGGACATTGTCCAAGTGACATTCTGGATAAGGTTGCCTTCTTACCGTGACTGTGTAGAACGGCAGCCGGGTGCTCGCTGCATGTGGCAGTGACAGGTCAAGCGATGGTCGGGCCGCCACGCGGAGAGCGTGCGCCCATGAACCGTTCACCGTCAGACGAAGAACTCCTCCGTGCCCAATCACTCGCCGGGCGGGCCGCGAACGTGCGACCGCTGCTTGTTGCGGCCGTAGTGGCCCTCCCAGGCATCCTGTTCGCACATCCAGCCGCAGCCGCGACCGGCGCGTACTCGGCCCAACCCGTCTACCTATTTGGCATTCCCATTGATTTCATCCTGTTCGGGCTGACGCTGCTCGGCGTAGCCGTGTTCCACCATAGGACGCTTGAGGTGGCATTGACCGGGCTTGTGGCCGTCACGCTTTACAAGCTGCTGTTTACCGGCTTCCGGCAAGGCGAGGGCCTGAACGGCCTGACCCTCCAGCTTCACCACGAGTGGGTGGTCCTCGCCAATCTGCTTCTGCTGCTGATGGGTTTCGCCATCCTGTCGCGGCATTTCGAGAACAGCCGAATCCCCGACGTGATGCCGGCGTTGCTGCCAGACGGCTGGGGCGGTAGCCTGGTCCTGCTTGCGATTGTGTTCGTGATGTCGGCCTTCCTCGACAACATTGCCGCCGCCCTGATCGGCGGCACCATGGCGCGGCACGTGTTCAGCGGCAAAGTGCATATCGGTTACCTTGCCGCCATCGTCGCGGCCGCCAATGCCGGCGGCGCCGGCAGCGTCGTCGGCGATACCACCACCACCATGATGTGGATCGACGGCATCAGCCCGCTGCGTGTCGTCGAGGCCTACGTCGCCGCCGTCGCCGGCTTCCTGATCTACGGGATACCGGCCTCATGGGTACAACACCGCCATTCTCCAATCCAAAAGGATGCGCAGCGTGGCCTGCAGATCGATTGGACCTATGTGGGAATTGTCGCCGCCATCCTGACCATCGCCATTGCAGCCAATGTCACCGCCAATCTGAAATTTCCGGCGCTGCTCGATGCGGTACCCGTGATCGGACTTGCTGTGTGGAGCGTCATTTTCGCGGCCGCGCCGCTCCGTCGGCCGGATTGGGCGATCATGCCGGAAACTTTCAAGGGCACGGTATTCCTGCTGGCCCTTGTCACCAATGCGTCCTTTATGCCCGTCGAGGAATTGCCTGTCGCCTCGTGGCAAACGGCGCTCGGGCTCGGCTTCCTCTCTTCGGTGTTCGACAACATTCCGCTTACGGCGCTCGCGCTCAAGCAGGGCGGCTACGATTGGGGCTTTCTCGCGTATGCCGTGGGCTTTGGGGGTTCGATGATCTGGTTCGGCTCGTCCGCGGGGGTTGCGATCTCCAACATGTACCCGGAGGCCAAGTCGGTCGGTCTGTGGTTGCGGCACGGCTGGTTTGTCGTGGTGGCGTATATCGTGGGCTTCTTCGTGATGTTCGCGGTCGTTGGCTGGAATCCTGATGCTCCACACAAAAAACGTGTCGCGCTGGATGTGAACCATCAACTGGAAGCAGCTGGCCGACCGTAAGGCGAGCTAGCGCGGATGGAACGTCGGGCAATTGGCACATAGCGTCGATTAGTGCGGTGCAGCGCGATGTCCGGAGTTGGGGCTAAAGCCGACTTGCGGGTTGAACGCCCGGACTTCTCAGTTTGACCCTGATCGGACATTGGTCCTGGCGGACAGCGGCCCACGATCTGCTATGATGGACATCTAGCTTCCCGAACCGGGGGTGCGCCTTGAGCAGCGAGCCGGTAGAGCGGCGACTGACGGCTATCTTGGCGGCGGATGTCGCCGGTTACAGCCGCTTGATTGGTGCTGACGAGGAAGGCACGCTGGCGCAACTGAAGGCTTTCAGAAAAACGCTTGTCGACCCCACAATCGCCAAACATCGCGGCCGCATCGTCAAGACCACTGGCGACGGTATGCTGGTCGAATTTGCCAGTGCCGTCGATGCAGCGCGATGCGCCGTCGAAGTTCAGCGCGGCATGGCTGACGAGAACGCGGAGATATCCCAGGCCAAGCGGATCGAGTTCCGCATCGGCATCCATCTGGGAGACGTCATCCTCGACGACGGCGATATCTTCGGCGATGGCGTCAATATTGCAGCGCGGCTCGAAAGCATCGCTGTGCCGGGAGGCATTTCGATCTCTCGGGCTGTTCACGATCAGGTCCGTGACCGGATCAACGTGTGTTTCGACGACAAGGGCGAGATCGCACTGAAGAACATCGCGCGACCGGTGCAAGTGTTTGCGATTTCTGGCGCGAAGGAATCGAAAACGACAGTTTCGCCAGAATCGAAACCCGCCCTTGCCCTTCCTGATAAGCCCTCCATCGCTGTTCTGCCATTCACCAACCTGAGCGGTGATCCGGAACAGGATTACTTTGCCGATGGAATGGTCGAGGACATCATCACGGCGCTGTCTCATTTCAAGGCGCTGTTCGTCATCGCTCGCAACTCGAGCTTCACCTACAAGGGGCGCGCCGTCGATGTGAAGCAAGTCGGGCGCGAGCTTGGGGTGCGCTACGTGTTGGAAGGCAGCGTTCGCAAGGCGGCAAACCGGGTGCGCATCACGGGACAGCTCGTCGATACCGCCACTGGGGCACATCTTTGGGCAGAACGGTTTGATGGTGGTCTCAGCGACATCTTCGATCTGCAGGACCAGGTGACCGAGCGCGTTGTCGGGGCGATCGCGCCAGCGGTAGAAAAAGCCGAGATCGAGCGTGCCAAGCGCAAGCCGACCGAGAGTCTCGACGCCTATGCCCTCTATTTACGCGGTTTGGCCAAGGTATATCAGTTTGGCAACCGGCAAGCGAACGAGGAGGCAGTGCGCCTGTTCAACAACGCGATCGAGCTCGACCCGGATTTTGCGGCCGCCTACGGTCGTGCCGCCTTGTGCTACGTCATTGCCATTTACAGTGGCTGGTTTTCAGACACAGCGAACGAGATTGCCGAGGTGCAGAGGCTCGCCCAACGGGCGGTTGAGTTGGGCAAGGATGACGCGATCGCGCTCGCCGCCGGCGGGTATGCGTTGGTGTATGTTGTTCGCGATCTCGAGGTAGGCGCCGCCTTGATCGATCGCGCGCTTGTGCTCAATTCCAATTTGGCCGAGGCATGGAATTTCGGCGGCTGGGTAAAAAACTTTCTCGGCGAGCCGGAACGGGCAATCGAGCGCTTCGCACGTGCCATGCGCCTGAGCCCACTTGATCCGCGGCTGACATCAATGCGAAACGGGACCGCGTTTGCACATTTCTTCCTGGGCCGCTATGACGAGGCGGCATCCTGGGCGGCAATGGCATTGCAGCACAATCCGGACTACCAGCCTGCATTACGCCAGGCTGCCGCAAGCAATGCAATGGCCGGACGACCGGAGCAAGCACATAAGGCAATGGCTCGGCTGCGGCAACTCAATCCCGTGCTACGTGTTTCCAATCTCAAAGACGTGCTGAGCCCTTATCGGCGTGCCGAAGACCTTTCGCGATTCGAAGAGGGATTGCGGCAAGCCGGGCTGCCCGAATGACCGTCACAGCCAGTGTTCGCCGGGGTGGCGACGATGATCGAATGACTTCCGCTAATGGCACCTTTGAGACATGCCCGCCTATCCTGAGAATGTCCGTTCACCGGGGTAGACCGGAAGTCGCCGTGGTCCGGTCAAACCGACGCGAATGACCCGAACCCGACGTGCGTCGCTGCTTCTAGTCGCAACCCGCTGTTTGCGATGCAAGCGGACCGATGCGTGGCATAACCCCGAGGAACTGGAGTGCCCGCCGGGCGGCGCTCCACATCGGTTTGGCGCGCCGAGCAGGATAGACGCGGTGTCCCAAACTCTGAGCGACTTCACCATATCCTGCGTGGCCTGAAATGAGCCGTCTCGAAACAGGACTCATACGCATCTACGTCTGCTTACAGCTCGAGGGGCGAACGACATTTGGCAGTCGGCCAGAACGGCCGTGATCGTGAGCCGGTATATCCAGTTTAGCACGCCCGCCCTCATTCCGACGTGATAAGATAGCGCAAGTTAAAGCGCTGTTACGCTCCCGGCTCAGGAGCCAAGGAGGGGATCAAATGAGGCGCCGCGCGTTCATTGCCGGTCTCGTTTGCACCGCCGCGCTCAGCCGCGCTGAGGCGCAGCAGGCGGGCAAGGTTTACCGCATTGCCATTGCCCATCCGTCGTACCCCGTGTCCGAGATGACCGAGGCGAGCGACCGTCTCCCGTGGTTCCCCGCGTTCTTCGCGGAGCTTCGCCGCCTCGGCTATATCGAAGGCCAAAACCTACGTGTCGAGCGATATTCCGCCGAGGGGCGGACCGCGCAATATGCCGATCTGGCCCGTGAGGTTGTAGGTCGCGGGCCAGACGTGATCCTGTCGGGAAAGAACGAAATGATTTTGTTGCTAAAAGCCGCCACCCTAACCATGCCGATCGTCGGCATTTCGGCCGATCCGGTCGCTGCCGGCATTGCGACGAGCTTGGCGCGGCCCGGTGGTAACATTACGGGAGTCAGCGTCGACGCTGGTCGAGAGGTTTGGGGGAAGCGCCTCGAACTGTTGAAAGAAGCTATCCCTGGCCTCTCCCGCATAGGCTTCCTTGCGGACCACGAGACTTGGGACTCGTGGTACGGGCCGGCCCTTCGGGAGGCTGCGCAACGGCAAGGCCTGAACTTTGTTGGGCCGCAGCTTCATGGTTCTCTTCAGGAGCCGGAGTATCGCCGAGTCATCCTGGCGATAGCCGATGCAGGCGCGCAAGCGCTCCTCGCGAGCGATCAGAGCGAGAACATCGCAAACCGCGGGCTTATCTCCGAGCTGGCAACGGCCGCCCGCCTGCCGGCGATGTACGCCTATCCGGAGTTCGTCTCTTCCGGTGGGTTGATGGCCTACGGTATCAAGCTCTCCGAAGCCTATAGAGGCGCGGCCGGGCAAATCGATCAGATTTTGCGCGGAACCAAGCCGGGCGAAATTCCGTACCAGCAAGCGACCAAGTTCCTCTTCGCCATCAACCTCAAAACCGCAAAAACGCTCGGCCTCGAAATCCCGCCAAATGTTATCGCACGCGCCGATGAGGTCATCGAATAGAGAGGCCGTTTGCTGCGGCGCATGAGTCCGGTTATGGCACTTAACCGACATCGCATCAGCAACTACCCATGTCCGCTTTTATGTGTGAAGCGGACGTAACGGCCACGGATGCGGGTTAGTACTCGGGACTCTATGGAGTTCGCGGAGAAGGTTGGATCCCAGTTCCTCTCGCTCCAGCGAATCCGAAATCCAACCTGCCCCAGACTGGCCACTGGAGAGATTACATTGCGAAGGCACTTTGAGACGCCGTTGCCGCATCTGGGCCCCGGTCGCATCGGCGCGAGGGTCTTTGAGGACCGAGTCCCAGTATTCGGCGGGGAGCGGCGCATCCGGAGCCGCAGTGGAGGGGTTCGGTCTGCGGGCGGCTTCAGCCGCCAGTTTTTCCATCTGTTGGGGTCGGCATGCGCCAACTCGCGGGTCGGTCGATCATTCCGAATTAGAACATAAAGAGAACAAAAGTCGAGTCCGATCGGGCCCGCTCTGTGAAAAAATCCACCTGTTGGAAAGTTCACGATGTCGGAACCAAGCCGGGCCATTCGTCTTGAATCCAGCATCAGTATTGGAGTTCCCCCGTCATGGCCCCTCGCGCTAACTGGAAAGGCTTCCTGCGCCTTTCCCTCGTCACCTGTCCCGTAGCGCTTTATCCGGCCACGTCGGAATCCGAAAAGGTCTCCTTCAACCAGCTCAACCGGAAGACCGGTCACCGCATCAAGTACGCCAAGGTGGACGCCGACACCGGCGAGGAGGTCGCCAACGAGGACATCGTAAAGGGCTATAAGGTCGACACCGACACCTTCATCGAGGTGACGAAGGAGGAGCTCGAGAACGTAGCGCTGGAATCGACGCGGACTATCGAAATCGATGAGTTCGTTGAGCGCAGCGAGATCGACCCGCGCTACATCATTCGTCCTTACTACCTTTGTCCGGACGGCAAGGTCGGCCACGACGCCTATGCAGTGATCCGCGAGACCATCCGGGAGATGAACAAGGTTGCCATCGGGCGGGTGGTGCTGACCAACCGTGAGCACATCATCGCGCTTGAAGCCTTCGACAAAGGGTTGATGGGCACGCTGCTACGGTATCCTTATGAGGTTCGGTCCGAGGCGGAATACTTCGACGATATTCAGGACGTCAAAGTCACAAAGGACATGCTCGATCTCGCCAGGCACATCGTCAACCAGAAGGCGGGCCACTTCGAGCCGGACAAGTTCGAAGACCAGTACGAAACCGCCCTTCTCGATCTCATCAACCAGAAGCGCGCCGGCAAACCGATCACCGCGAAAGAGCGTCCCCGCGGCGAGAATGTGGTGGACCTGATGGACGCGCTGCGCAAGAGTATTGGCGGCGCAAAGGCGGTAGAGGACTCCAAGCCGGCCAAGAAGGCACGCAAGGTCGCAAGCGGTCAGAAAGAGATGCTGATGCCGATCGCCGGCAAGAAACCAGCGAAGGAGGCCGCAGCGAAGAAGCCGGCCGCCAAGCCGCAGCGGAAGTCGGCTTAAGCGGATCGTGAAGCACCCGGTGACGCCGGACGGTCGCTACTTCGTCGTCCGCGGCAGGCTCTGGCGGATGGCGAATCCCGGTCTCGACGAGGCTGAGCGAGCCGAGCTCGTCGGTTGGCTGATGGAGGCCCGGCGGGCGGTACGCGGCGCCAGAAAAGCGGCCGATCCGGACGCCGAAGCAACGGCGCATCGGGCGGTGGATGAGGTTAAGCAGGCGCTCGGCGAGCGTGGTCCCGTGTGGTGGGACGACGGATCGCCAGATCTCAACCGGCACATGGCGAAGAACACAGTTTATGCCGAGTGGTATGCGAAACTAGCTCGCTCCGACCAGGGAGGAATGTGAATTGCCAAAAGCCGCAATCTTCGATCTCGACGGCACGCTTTTGGACTCGGTGGATCTTCACGCATTGGCATGGCAGGAAGCCATGCTCAAGTTTGGCCACGATGCAGGTTTCGAACAGGTGAGGGGCCAGATCGGAAAGGGCGGAGACAAGCTCATTCCCGTATTCCTTTCCGCTGACGAACGGCGAGACCACGGCAAAGAACTGGAAGAGTGGCGCGGCAATCGTTTCAAGACCGAGTATCTGCCGCTCGTCCGTCCCTTCTCGGCGGTTCCGGACTTGCTGCGACGCGTGCGCGACGCTGGACTTCGGGTCGCCGTTGCTTCCTCGGCCAAGAAGGATGAAGTCGACCAGTATCTCGACATCGCAGGCATCACCGACATGGTGGACCTGAAAACCTCCTCGGACGATGTAGAAGAATCCAAACCCGCACCGGATATCTTCGAGATCGCGCTCAAAAAGCTCAAGATCGAAGGCGCCGACGCTGTCGCGATCGGTGACACGCCCTATGACGCTGAAGCGGCGGGCAAGGCTGGCATCGCGACGATCGGTGTGCTTTGCGGCGGGTTTGCCGAGAGTTCGCTGAGGCAAGCCGGATGCGTCGAGGTATATCCGGGGCCTGCTGCGCTACTAGCCCTTTTCGAACGTTCGTTGCTGCGCAAGTAGCCAGGCGTCGCTGCCTCAGATCCTGCACCCTTGGTCAGCCTCGATTTGCGTCTCAAAGTACAAGCGATATGGCAGCGCTGACAAAGACTTCCAAGCGATCGACGTTGAGCGCCGGCATTCTGGCCTACCGGAAAGGCGCTCGCGGGCTCGAGGTTCTGCTCGTTCACCCCGGCGGCCCGTTCTGGCGCAAGAAGGACGACGGCGCCTGGTCTATCCCGAAGGGTGAAATCGATGCGGCGGAAGATCCAGAGCAGGCCGCGCGACGTGAGTTTGCCGAGGAGCTCGGCAGCAGCGCCTCGATTGGTCGGCTGCGGGCCTTAGGGGAGGTTCGCCAGCGAGGCGGAAAACGCGTCATCGCATTCACCGGTGAGGGCCATTTTGACCCTGCGGCACTGGCGAGCAATACGTTCGCTATCGAATGGCCGCCCCGAAGCGGTCAGCGACAGAACTTTCCTGAAGTCGACCGCGCGGAATGGTTCGATATCGAGTTCGCACGAACGAAGATGCTCTCGGGGCAAATCGAACTTCTCGATCGTCTTTTGGCGATGACGGGAGAGAGCGCCGAGAAATAATGTTCAGGATTGGAATCATCTCGGACACGCACGGCCTGTTGAGGCCCGAGGCGGAACAGCGCCTGGTGGGCGTCGATCACATCGTCCACGCCGGCGACATCGGGCGCCCCGAGATCGTCGACGCGCTTCGCCGGATCGCGCCGGTCACCGCCATCCGTGGAAACGTGGACAACGGCGAGTGGGCCCACGAATACCCCGATACGAAACTGGTGCGCCTGGCGGGAAAGTCGATCTACGTTCTGCACGACCTGAAGACGCTGCAGGTCGACCCCGGCGCCGGCATCGACGTGATCATTTCCGGACATTCCCACGTACCGAAGATCGACACGGTCGGCGGCGTTCTCTACCTGAATCCCGGCAGCGCGGGACGGCGGCGCTTCAAACTGCCGATCACGCTTGCGACGCTCGAAGTCACGCCTGCGGGCATACGACCGGAAATTCACGATCTTGGAGGCGACTGAACGCACCGCCGCGAAGGGGTCGCTATTTACGCGAACGTTCTCGTTCGCGCACGACACCCTTCGCCCGCTTATCGGACCTCAGTCCGAGGTAGACGGGCTGGCGCAGTTCGCCTTTGCCCGTCCACTCATTTGACCTCGGCAACCAGCGAGGGCTTGACCCAGGTCGTGGCGGCCTCGTCCTCCACCTTGGCAGGAGAGGTGATTTAGGAGCGAGCTTGGGCGCCTTCGACCGGTCAAAGCGGGGGGCGTCTTTTCCGATGACCCTCATATGCAATGTCCTCCTGTGAGGGGTGCACTCGCCGGGAACGAGTTAGTTGTCAGCGCGTACCAATGCGTTGATGTCGCGGGCAGAAACCGGAAAAATGCCCAGCGTCCAACGTCCCCGTTGCGTCCGGTTGTCACCCGGCGGTGCAATTGACAACGCGTCTTCGCACCGTTGGTTGCAAAACGCTCGCTGGACGTAGGGGGTTAGCCTCTGCCCATTAATGGGTCCGGCTTCTTGATGGCCTTGACTAACTGCCGACGTGCTCGCTTGTACCGCTTTCGTTTCGTTCTGTTGGTGCGCCTTCGCAGCCGCAGCAGGTGCCACGGTCTTAATCCTTTCATCGTCATTGAGAGGCGGGGAGATCCTGCCGCCCTGCCAATCCTGTTGTGCCCGTTGGGAACGCCAAGCCGGCACATTTGTTAGTTCAAAATGCCTTAGACGGTGAAGCGGCAGCCGGAGTGCTGGCCTCTCGTCCGCGGTGCAGGCGGGAGAACATTGTTGAGCAAGCGATGGCCGTCAAAGCTTTGGGTTGTCCGGCACGGCGAGAGCGCGGGCAACGTCGCACGTGACGCCGCTCATGCCGCGGGCCTACCTGACATTGACATTTCGGCCCGGGATGTCGACGTTCCGCTAAGTACTCTTGGTCAAAGGCAGTCGAACGCGTTGGGCCGTTGGTTCGCGGCGCTGCCCCCGGAGGAAAGACCAGAGATTGTTTTGACGTCGCCTTATCTACGCGCGCAATCGACTGCGGCGGCCATCGGCAAAGCCTCGGGTTTCTCTGCCAACTTTTGTAGCCTGGTCATCGACGAGCGACTGCGCGAGAAGGAATTTGGAATTCTGGATCGCCTGACAAGACTCGGGATTGAACAGCGCCACCCCGAACTGGCTGCTTCGCGGCAGTTGGTCGGAAAATTCTATTATCGTCCCCCGGCTGGCGAAAGCTGGTGCGACGTGATTTTGCGGCTGCGTAGCGTGCTCGATACGATCAGCCTGCATTACGGCGGTAAGCACGTGCTGATCGTGGCGCATCAGGTCGTGGTGCTATGCATGCGCTATCTTCTCGAGAAGATGGACGAGAAAACCATTCTTGCCATCGATGCCGAGGCCGACGTAGCCAATTGTGCCGTGACGGAATATGTCTTTGACGAGAACAAAGAAGGAGGATCGCTCGTTCTGACGAAATACAATTTCGTTGCACCGCTCGAACGAGAAGGGGCGCCGGTGACTTCCTTGCCCGATGCAAACGTCGCTGCACGATGAGCGTCACCGAGATCACCCGGGAATTCCTGCTGGATCATCCGTTGCCGGAACCCGAGAGGGAGGGCGACAAAAAGGCGAGAGGTTGTGTGCTTGTCATCGCCGGAAGCGTGGAGATTCCGGGCGCCGCATTGCTGGCCGGACTAGGATCGCTCAGGGCTGGCGCGGGAATTCTGCAGATCGCCACCTGCCGGTCGCATGTTGCTCAATTGGGGGTGGCCATGCCCGAGGCCATGGTTATCGGATGCAACGAAACCAAGGCGGGCGGTATAGATCCGGCGAGCGCGGAGCGGTTGATCGAACTCGGTGCGCACTGCGATGCTGTGCTGATCGGCCCAGGCATGACAGACCCCGATGCGGTCGCCGAGCTGACGCAGGCGATGCTGAAACATCTCGAGCGTCCGGCCTTGGTCCTCGACGCGCTGGCATTCTCAACGCTCCGGGCTGATGCCGTACCGCAAGGCGGCCGTACCGGCAGAATGATAGTCACGCCGCATTCGGGAGAGATGGCAAAATTTCTTAAAACCGATCGCGACGAGGTGGACAATGACCCCTTGCAAGCCGCTCGACGGGCTGCTGCCGCTTTGTCGGCAATCGTCGCGATGAAGGGTGCCGAAACCTATGTCGTTGCTGAAAATGGTCAGCTTGGCTTTCTCGAAATGGCTCGATTGGTCTGGCTACATCCGGATCGGGCGACACATTGGCAGGCATCCTCGCAGGCCTTCTCGCCAGAGGCGTGGAGGCCAGTCTGGCGACCGCGTGGGCGGTTTACATGCATGGTCAAGCCGGCCGCAAACTGGCGCTAAGACACGGTAAGTTTGGGTTGCTGGCGCGCGAGATTCCCGGAGAGATTCCTGCGATTATGGAAGGGCTCACTCAACGGTAGCTGTTGGCGGATCGCGCGAAAACGATGGTCGAGCCAAAGACAGAAAGATTACGTTACCCGCGTCAAGCAACGGGTTGCCGTCTCCGCTTGGGCGCATCTTCCTTGTCGTTCCTGATGACGCTGATCTCGCCGTTACCTTCGAGCCAGGCAGCCTTCACGTCACGGGCGTCCTCGACGCCTTGTTGCCGCAACTCACTGGATAATTCATCATCGGTAATGAATTCCTTGCGCATGTTGCGCTTGATCATGTCCCCATCTTTGATGAGGAGCATCGGCGTAGGCGCGAGCAGATGCGCGAAGGGCTTATAGCGATAGCTCAAATAATTGAGCGCGAAGTCCCAGAACACGATTGTCAGAACCAGCACAAGCCCCTCTGTGATCGACTTGTACTCCCGGGAGAATGCGTTCTGAGCAGCATCGGCAATCACCACCACAACAAGAATATCGGCGATGCCGATCGTGGAGGTCTGGCGTTTCATCACAAAGCGAAGAATCAGAAATAGCGCCAGGTAGGTCACCGTGCCGCGCACGAGCATCTCGCCGATTGAATGAGTTGGAATGACCAATTCGGCCCAATCGACAGCGAAAAGTTTCTCCACGCTCTCGTTCTCCGCCAGCTAGTTCGCGGCAGTGCGGCTTTGCGGCGCGACGCGCCATACCACATTGCCGACATCGTCGGCGACGAGAAGGGCGCCTTTCTTGTCGATTTCGACGCCCACGGGCCGACCGTAAGCGTCACCGTCCTTGTTGACGAAGCCTGTCAGAAGCTCGATCGGGTTGCCTTCGGGCTGTCCTTCCTTGAAGGGCACGAAGATGACTTTGTAACCGCTAAGCGGCGTGCGATTCCACGAACCATGCAGGCCGACGAATCCGCCGTTCTGCAATTGCCCCGGCATTAGGTCGCCAGATGCGAAGGTAAATCCAAGCGGCGCGACGTGATTGCCGAGCGCGTAGTCCGGGACTATTGCCTTCTCGACCATATCGGGGCGCGGCGGCTTGACGCGGGTATCGACGTGCTTGCCGAAATAGCTGTAGGGCCAGCCGTAAAACCCGCCGTCCTTCACGGAAGTCAGATAATCCGGGACGAGATCGCTGCCCAGCTCGTCGCGTTCGTTGACGACCGTCCAAAGCTCGTTGGTCTGCGAATGGAAGCTCATGCCGACTGGATTGCGCAGACCGCTCGCGAACACGCGCGACTGTCCACTCTTTACGTCGATCTCAAGGATAGCGGCGCGCCGGTCCTCTTTCTCGATACCATTCTCGGCGACGTTGCTGTTGGAGCCGACAGAGGCATAAAGCTTTGCGCCGTCCTTGCTTGCCACGAGCCCCTTGGTCCAATGATGGTTCAACGTTCCGCCCGGCAGCTCGGCGAGTTTCGTGCCGGGTTCGCTGATCTGCGTGACGCCTTCCTTGTAAGGGAAACGCACGACAGCATCGGTGTTGGCGACGTAAAGGTGATCGCCGATCAACGCCATCCCGAACGGCGAGTTCAAGTCCTTGAGGAATTCCGTGCGGGTCTCGGCAATGCCGTCGCCATCAGTGTCGCGCAAGAGTGTGAGCCGGTTTGCGCTCGGTACCCCTGCGCCGGCGCGCTTCATGACCTGGTTCATCACAAAGGTCTTGAGGCCGGAGCGCTCTTCGCGCTTGGGTGCGTTGGTCTCCGCAACAAGGACATCGCCATTCGGAAGCACGAACAGCCAGCGCGGATGGTCCAGACCTTTCCCAAACGCGGTCACGGCGAGGCCGCTTGCAGGCGTCGGCTTGACGCCTTCCGGCCAGCCCTTGGCGGGCGCGATATCAACGGTTGGGATCAGGGTGGTGACCGGCTCAGGAAGCGTCGGATTGGGGCCGATCGTTGCCGTTTCCGAGATTTTTGAGCTGTCGCCCCAGACGGAAAACAGCAAGGCAAGGGCACCAAGGACGCCGACGACACCAAGGCCGGCCAGCTTTTGTGTGCGGGTGATTGTCATGAGGGACCTCCGGACGGCGCGGCGCGCCTCTCCCTGACAACCGCACCGAGAGACGCCGGTTCCGACTAGGGTGTTGCCAGCGCGCAGGCCCGAACCAGAGCCAGAGGCAGAGCATTCCAAATCACGCCTACGGCGGACAAAAGCGCGAGGGACAGCGTGGTATCGCGCAAAAATGTCGCACCCGCGTGCTTGCTTCGTTTGTCCGCCCTTAGCCCTGAAACTGCCGCCAGGACCAGGGCTGCGAGCGCCGCCACAGTCGCGGAAACCCCGATCCAGATCGTTGCGCGCCCGGAGCCGACCGGCGGCATGCAAAGCAGAGCTTCCGCGCCGTAAAGCAGGACAAGATGTAAAAACCAGACAACCGGTCCTACGACGATACGCAGAAAATCAGCAAGAGGCCGGGTGCGCGGCGCGGTCATGCGATCCTCGGAAAGCCGTGCACGAGCAGGAGACCGAACAAGCCTTGTGCGACCGTGTAATGCCAAAGCAGTGCGGCATTGTCGAAGACGACACGCCGCCGATGGCTCAGTAAGCCGGCAAGGCAGCGCGCGACGGCAAAGCCCGCCATGACAACGAGCGCAAGCACAAGCTGAAGCTGAAGAAACGAAGTCATATAAACGAGCGCCGCATGCGCGTCGGCTTCCGGACGAAGGCCGGCACGCCAGTGCGAGAGGACCTCGACGCCGAGACCTCCGCAAAGCAACGCGACCGCCAAGCTAATTACAGCGACGAAGGTTGCCCGGTCGCGAAGTCGCTTCGGAAGAATGCGGCCTGCCACGATGATCAAGCCGCTGCTTGCGCAGAGTAAAAGAGCCGAAACGAATGGCCAGGTGGATTGCGGCATTTGCTCTGGCTTCGGCCAGATCTGCGGAGAGACCGTCCACAAGAACAGGTAGGAAAATATCAGAGACAAGAAAAGCGAGCCGGCCACTAACAACAAGACGACCATCGCCCACCAGGAATGCGAAAGGGAGCCGCTGACATAGGTCGGAACCTTGATGCCGTGGCCAATCTCGGCACGAGGGAGCGGCTCGGGATCGCTGCTCCACATCCAGATCACGATCATCACCAGCGCGAGCACGCCCGAGATGATTGCCAGCGGGACAAGATTGACGGTGAGCAGCATGAAAAAACCGGCCGTGAAGACAGCGGCAAGCAGCGGCGTCCAGCCATCCCCGGGCAGACGTTGAAGCGCCTGTGGGGTCGCCTCGATCGGGGAGGTGATGATGGTTTCGCGCCGCCCTGTTATTGTACCCGGCAGATAATGACGGCCCTGTTTCGATTCCTCGGATAGCCCGGGCTGGTCCCAAAGTGGATTGCGGTTCGTCACCAGCGGAACGCTGCGGGGCCCGTAGACGTCGTTGTGCATCCATTCGAGCGAGGCGCTCTTCCAGACGTCCCCGACCGGCTCGGAAAGGGTTGGCCGCAATTTTCGGACGAGATCGACCAGGAAAACGAGGACACCGGCCGCAAACAGGAATGCTCCGATCGTCGAGATCATGTTCAGCACGCCCCACTCTGCAACGGCCGGATACGTGTAGACGCGGCGCGGCATGCCCATGAGCCCGGTGATATGCATCGGGAAGAAAGCAACATTGAAGCCGATGAACATCAGACAGAATGTCGCCTTGCCGAGGCGCTCCGAGAGCACGCGGCGGCTGAAGGCGGGCACCCAATAATACAGAGCGCCGAACAGCGGAAACACCATGCCGCCTACCAGCACATAGTGGAAATGCGCGACGACAAAATAGGTATCATGCACCTGCCAGTCGAACGGCACCATTGCGACCATCACGCCAGTTAGTCCGCCCAAAGTGAAGATGAACAGGAAACCAAGCACGAAGAGCGATGCGGTCGTCATCTGCAATCGTCCGGATGCGATCGTCGCTATCCATGCGAAAACCTGGATGCCGGTCGGCAGCGCGACCGCCATGCTGGCAGCCGAGAAGAAACTCAACGAAAGCGCGGGGTTGCCAGTGGTGAACATGTGATGCACCCAAAGGCCGAAAGAGAAAAAGCTGGTCGCGATCAAGGCGACGACGATCAAACGGTGCCCGACCAACGGCGTGCGGGCCATCGTGGGTACGATCATCGAGACCATGCCGGCAGCCGGCAGGAAGATGATGTAGACCTCCGGGTGGCCGAAGAACCAGAACAGATGCTGCCATAGCAGGGCGTCACCGCCCTTCTGCGGGATGAAGAACGGCCAGCCGAAGGCGCGCTCGAACTCAAGCAGCAGCGTTGCCAGGATGACAGCCGGAAACGCAAAGACGATCATTCCGGCGAACACCAGCATCGTCCAGGCGAAGATCGGCATACGGTCGAGCGTCATGCCCGGTGCCCGCGTCCGCAATACGCCGACGATCAGTTCGATCGCGCCCGCGATAGCGGATATTTCAATGAAACCTATGCCGAGGAGCCAGAAATCCGCGCCAAGCCCGGGGGAATACTGCGCGCCTGTGAGCGGCGGATACATGGTCCAGCCACCGGATGGGGCGAGATCGTAGAACAGTGTGCCGAAGAATATGATTCCTCCGACGAAGTAGGCCCAGAATGCGAAGGCGCCGAGGCGCGGAAACGGAAGGTCTCGCGCGCCTAACATTTGCGGTAGCAGGAGAATGCCCATGGCTTCGACGACAGGCACGGCAAACAAGAACATCATCACGGTGCCGTGCATCGTGAAGATCTGATTATACGTCTCCGGCGACAGGAACGTGTTGCCAGGTATCGCAAGCTGAAGGCGCATCAGGAGGGCCAGGATTCCTGCCAGCAGGAAAAACAGCAGCGCCGCGGCCACGTAAAAATAGCCAATGACGGTGTTGTTGACCGCGCTGACGATCCGCCACCCCTTCGGCAGCTTCCAGGCGGCCTTGAGCTCTTCCAATTCTTGCTTAGGCCGCGGCAGGCTGTTTGGGCGCTCTCCCAAGCTCCGTTTTGACGGTTCGCTCATCGCAGGGCCATCAGATAATTAACGAGTGCCGTCTGCTCAGCCGGTGAGAAGATGCGAAATTCGGGCATAAGGTTGCCTGGCTTGATGTGTTGGCCTTCACGGATGAAGCCCGCGACATTTTCGGCCGTCAGCGGCAGGGTGTCGATCCCAACGGAACCGCGCGCCCCGAAATCTGTCAGATCGGGACCAATTGTCCCTGCGGCATCTGTGCCCCGCACGACATGGCAGGTGCCGCAGCCGGCTGCCAGGAAAAGAGATCGGCCGCGTTGCTCGATATCGGTTAGGCGAGCCGCCTTCGGTTCGACTGCACGGGCAAGCCAGGCGTCATATTCGCCGCGTGGCATGGCGATGATATTGAGAGCCATCAGCGCATGCGGACCGCCGCAGTATTCCGCGCATTGACCGCGATAAACACCTGCGCGTTCGGCAGTCAGCCGCAGGCGCGTCGTGCGGCCGGGGATCATGTCGACTTTGCCGCCGAGGCTGGGGACCCAGAAGCTGTGGATCACATCTGCCGCCTTGAGCGTAAAATCGACAGGCTGGCCCACGGGAATCCGGATCTCGTTCGAACTCACGACGGGCGTTGGACCCGCGTAGACAACGCGCCACCACCATTGCTCACCGGTCACCTCGATGCGAACGGCACCGTCCGTATGGCCGGCCTGCACGCGCGTGAGCCATACGCCGTAGCCCAACAAGACGGTGAGCGTGACCACAGGCAAAGCCAGGCCCAACACGATGATTGAGCGTTCCTGGGCGAGCGCCCCGCGTATGCGCGGCGCGCCGCGCACCGAGAGCCACGTTGCCGCGATGACCAGCCCCAGGATGACCGAACCGAATGCGAACAGCACCCAGGCAAGCATCGCGATCTGTTCGGCTTGTGGACCGTGCGGCGCAAGTACGGACTGAAAGAATCCGTTCATCGCGGCTGACCTGAAGGAAGAACGTGCGAAGCGTAGTATGACGCCACGTCTTCGATCTGCGACTCACTCAATGCGCGCGCGATCGGGGCCATGATGGTGTCAGTTGCGGTGCCCGGTGCGAGGCCAGCTTTCCAGAGACGAAGTCGGTTAAGCAGGTATGGGAGATTTTGCCCGGCCAGGCGAGGATAGATGTTTAGAGCATCTTCTCCGTGGCAGCCCACGCAGGCAGGGACTCGAGTGCTCGCGTCGCCATTCATCGCGATCATGCGTCCTCGCTCGATAGCGGCGGCATCCTTTGATGTTTGTGGCGGAGGCGGCGTACGTAGGTTCGCATAGTAGTTTGCCGCACCTCGAAAATCGTCATTGCTCAGCGCGCGCGCGACCGGCTGCATGATTCCACTTGCGCGATGCGCGCTTGCATAAGCCTCGAGCGACGCAACCATGAACGCCTCCGGTTGCCCGTGCAGAACGGGCACCAGGGAGCTGACCGGCCGCGACTGCTCGGCACCGTGGCAGCGAGCGCACGCGCCGATCGCAGGAGCCGTCGTCTCGCTCGTGGCAAGGCTCTCACCGCTCTGCGGTGGCACTCGCAGGCCTCCAAGCGCGAGTTCGCGGTACTGTGCGGCGTCTAAGCTAGGAAGCCGTCGCAAAAATGCTGTGAGTGCCCACACTTCGTCGTCGCGCTGCTGGGCCGACCACGCTGGCATGCCCGTATATTTGATACCGTTCTTGATGATCCAGAACAGCTCGCGGTCGCGCCACGGTCGTATGTCTCTCGCAAGGTCCGGTGGGGGCGGCAGCATGGCCTGTGCGATCGGGTTGATGGGGACGCCAGGAGCGCCATGACAATAGGCGCAGCCGCCATGGAAATGCGCCGCGCCGAGTGTCACGAGATCGGCATTGTCGAGCCGCGGCACTTCGATTGTCAGTGCGTGCGTCTTGACGGAATTGCGCATTGCGAACGTCAGCAACCATTCGGTCACCGCCCAATGCCCGCGACTTGCGGCGACGCTGTAGATGCCCGACCACATGAACAGCACGCCAAGGATCAGAGCTGCCATTCCGGCCAGCAGGACGATGCGGATGCGCACCGTTGGATGGGTGCGCATGACTAGCTGACGGTTCGTTGAATCTGTGGGGGCGCGCCTGAAGGTTCGCCCGCGCCGATCAAATGGACCGTCAAGAATACAGCCACGACGAGGTAGCTGAGCGGACAGGCCGCAAGCATCAAAAGCCCCGCGAGGTGCTGATCGTCCAAGCTGGGTGCGGCATGGGCCGAGGGCCCATACAGCGCTCTCGGCGCGAAGACGAGGAGAGCGGCGAGCAGGCAGACCAACTTGCCCGTGACCAGGAGTGCCGGAATAGCCTGCCAGCGCGAGGAGGCGGGCAGGGAGAACAAGGACGTCCAAAATGCTACGGCAGCCATCAACAGTAGGACGTGCATCAGGCCCATCCCGGCAGGTGCATGGTGTAGGAGGTTTTGCGCGATGGGTGCGTGCCAGCTCCAAAGTAGGGCGATCTGAACAAATGTTGCGAGCCAAAGCAGGGAAACGCCCCGAGCAGGCCTCGTGCGGCGCGCGAGCACGATTGCGCTGAGTATCGGGGCCGCGACGTTCATCGTGAGGATATGGGCCGTCATGTGCTGGGTGTGCGGCCCGAATTGTAAGAAGCCCGCGATCAGCGCGACGACCGCGAAAACGCCTGTGCCGCTCGCAAGAAGAGCAACCTGCGGAGGTCGAGATTGCATAGCCCCTCTTGCCTTGGAAAATCGCTGAAACAACGCGATTAGCCTAACGGTTCGGTCCCGATTTGGTTGTCGTGACAGATTGACGCTGGCAGGAAGGCATCGCGATTGGTGCCATCTTTACCAATGCTCTGTGAGAGTCCCTAGAGCGGGCGCGCCTCGTCGGTGAGGCGGTTGCCAAACTTAGATCGCCTTTGCTTCCTCGGCCAAGAAGGATGATGTCAAACAAGGATCTCGACATCGTAGGCATCGCCGACCTGGTGGGCCTGAAAACTTCTTTCGACGACGTAGAAGAATCGAAACGGGCGCCGGACATCCTCGGGGTCGTCTCAAGAAGCTTAAGACCGAAGCCGTCGACGCCGTCGCGATTGAGGACACGCCCTACGATGCCGAAGCAGCAGGGAAGGTGGGCATCGCGACCATCGGTGTGCTTTGCGGCGGGTTCCTGAGAGCTCGTTACGACAAGCTGGATGCGGCGAGATTTATCGCAGGCCAGCCGGAGGGCGAGGTAGACAAAACGGCTGATCCCACGGTAGCGGTCAGTGGGTAATGCGGGGGCTTTCCATGGCGAGAAAACTGAAAACCTACCAGACTTCGCTGGGCTTCTTTGATTTGGCGATCGCCGCTCCGTCCATGAAAGCGGCGCTGGAAGCGTGGGGCGCCGACAGCAATCTCTTTCACCAGGGGGCGGCGAAGGAAAGCGACGATCCTGACGTTATCGCTGCGGCCATGAAGAAGCCTGGCGTCGTTCTCAGGCGGCCCGTCGGATCCGATGGATCCTTTGGCGAGCATGCCGAACTGCCCACCAATCTGGCCGACAGCGGAAGAGCGGCGAAAGCCGTCCGCAAGCCGAAACGACATAAGGCGAAGGCATCCTCCCGGCCGGTCGACAAAGCGGCGGAGCGAAAGGCCGCGCTCGCCTTCGAAAAGGAGCAGAAGAGGCGCGAGCGTGAACGGGCGAGCGAAGAGGCCGCCAGGCAGAAGGAGCGTGAACGCCGGCAGCAGGCGGTCGACAAGGCGCAGGCTGCGTTGGAAAAGGCTGAGCAGGAGCACGCGAAGCGGGCCGCCATCATCCAAACCGAGCTCGAGGCTCTCGAGAAGAGATCGCGAGCCGAAGAAGCCCGCTGGGATAAGGAGAAGGAGCGATTGGAAGCTACGCTGCGGCGCGCGCGGGGTTAGTTAACGGTTCTAGCCGGCAGCACCCACGAGCAGCCCCATCAACCCGCATTGGTCTCTGACGGAGCAGCAATGCTTGGTGATTGGCCAACTCAATCGCTGCCTTCAGAGAGTCGATACGGCGGAGGCTTGCTTAGCCGTCAGCTTCGGCTCGAAGAGACGCGGCTGATAACCGCTCACATTTCTTAGACAAGCCTCAGCGTATCGGTTAGGCGGCTGGCGGCGCTAGGGAGCTATCAGCCCACTTCGCGATGTCGACTTTCATGGGATCGACCTTGTCGCACCTGACACAAAGCATTTCGGTCTTTCCGGTCCGGTCCGTCATTGCCATCAGTCGCCTTTTGCACTTCGGGCAGCGGGTTACGTCCATCTGAACCTCCCATCCACGGGCGATATAATGCAGAAGGAACCTTGGGTTCCATTCCAAAAACCCTTGATACCATTGGGTTTGTCCTCTAGCGGACTCGGGAACGGATTCCTTTTGGGGGCTTCTATTTCTGTCCCTCCCCAAGGGCACATCTACCTGGCCCGTCGCATTCCAACCCCGATGCGGCGGGCCATTTTCATGTTAGTTTGGCGTTTTGTTGAGTTGAGTAATGTTCAAGCGTGCGGAAATGCCGGGGTTCATTAAGCCCCAGCTTGCGACCCTGAAGAGCAAGGCTCCCAAGGGTGAGCAATGGATTCACGAAATCAAATACGACGGTTACCGCGTCCAGCTCCATATCAACCCCGGAAAAAAAGCGTGTTTACGCGGAACGGCCTCGACTGGACCAAGCGGTTCTCCATCATTGCCGGCGCTTTCGATATCTCAGGCCAGGCCATCATCGATGGCGAGGTCGTCGTCGTCCATGAAGGCCGGACCAACTTCTCCGAACTCCAGGCCGAACTCGCCGCGGGCGGGCAAGACCGGCTGGTCTACTACGCCTTCGACCTGCTCTGGCGAGATGGCGACCTGAGGAAGCTGCCCCAGATCGAGCGCAAGCAGATGCTGGTCGACCTGATGGGGGAGAATGATGTCGACATGCCGGTGCTCTACAGCGAGCACCTGACCGGCGACGGCCAGGAGATGTTCGAGCATGCCGCCAAGCTTGGCTGGGAAGGCATCATCTCCAAGCGCGCGGACGCGCCATACCGATCGGAGCGCACCGAGGCCTGGCTGAAAATCAAAACCGTCCAGAAGGGAAAATTCCCGGTCATTGGGTTCGTCAAAGATCCTACCGGTGTTGCCGCTCTTTATCTTGGGAAGAAGGAAGGCAAAGAGCTTGTCTACATGGGCAAGGTGGGGACGGGATGGTCCCGCACGGTCTCGAGCCGAATCCGCAAGCAGCTTGATACGGTGGTGAGCCCGAAGTCCAAGCTAACCAGGCAGGTGAAGAAACCGAAGGCGACGTGGGTCGACCCGGTGTTCATCGCAGATATCGAGTACCGGGATATCACCTCGGAAGGGCTGCTGCGGCAAAGCTCATTTAAGGGACTGAGCAAAAAGGAACGTTAAGGTCTGGACGGCGTTCCTGTTTCATGACCGAACCGCTTCCAACCCTGATCGAAAACTCGCTTCAAATCGCCTGGGATTACCTGGAGGGAATAGGCGAGCTTGCCGATCAGCAGCAATCCGCTGAATTCCTTCTCAGGAACATTCAATCACAGATGCTTAAGGGCGAGCGGCGAACACTCATGCTGTCAAACCGTGCGATCGAAAGCTACCGTAAACAGCCAAACCATCTGCAACTCGTTAGGTGGGGTTAGGTATGGAATACATCTACAAAGACAAGCAGCAGCCCACCAAAGAAGAGCGCGTGGCAAAGAAAGAAAAAGCCCGTTGGGATGCGGAGCAGAACCTCACCGCCAGAAAGAAGGTTGATGACGCTTTCCGGTCGAACTTTGAACGGCTGAAGGCGGAACGTCTGGCCCGTGAAAACAAAGAATAGGATTGGCGGCCTAGCCCCCCAAGGTGGCCGTCGTGGGCGCGCGGTATACCTGCGACCTCTGGAGCAGGGGCCGCGCGTTCGTATGAGGCGAGATGGATTCTGACTGTCCGATCTGCCTGGGGATAGGCTTCGTCTGTGAGAACCACCCTGACAAAGCATGGTCCTCCAAAGAGAGTGGCTGCCAATGTGGCGCGGGGATGCCTTGCCAATGCGTGCGCGCTGAGGGGCTCAAGAATCCTACAGGGCAATCACGTGCATCCCCAGTAGAATCAGAACGCTGATCATGATGATTCCGAGGAAGAACCGGCCCATCACTTCTCCTTGCGGACACCCTTGAACTTCTTGGCGCTTTTCTTGACGGCCATGAACTGCCCGCCCGTCTTGTTGCGTTTGGTCGATGTTTTGGTCAGCGGGTTCTTGAGCTGGGTGCGTTTCTTTACCGCGCCCTTACGGGCCTTGTCGCCGGTCGGTTTGTTGACTGCCATTTGCGCCTCCAAAGAACATCAATTGCCGAACCACTCGTGAGTTCCTTATTCGGAGGTGACAGCTAGGCCGCTCGCATCTCGGTCTCGGGATGCCTCCATATCTCTCCTTCCTTGCGTCTCTTGCGCCCATAGAGGAATAGGTTGGGATCGTGCTCGGCACCGGTCCTACTAATCAGGAGGACATTCCAGGCAGGTATCACCGATCGAGTTCAGGACGTCTAGAACCTCGGCCGCCGCGGCATCAGGGGAGACCCCTGCCGGCGGGTCTTCACGGGCGATATCGATCGCTCGCTCCCATGCATGCGGATCGGCGCGGTCCTGCATCCAACCGTGCTCCTCGCACTCGCGGATGGCGCCAGCGTGCTGAAGCACGTCAATCGCCCATCCGCGCATCGTTCGTATCGCCGGTCTTCGTTCACGTGTCATCAGCATGAAATGGCTCCTGAACGGCGAATCGTTTTGTCCGTCATTCGTTCCGGCCGATAACACATGGCTGGGATTCGCAATGGTGGAACTCACGGTTTGGTTCGAATCATTGAAGCGCCGACACCCAGTCCCTGAACTTGGTCTTCCTGGCTTTTTGGTTGGGCGCGTGCGGCAAGTGCCGCACCGGGCTCTCGTGAACCGAGCCTTAAAACGTCTCGGCCACCCGGCTTCGATCCCTCGCGCGATCATGAGCCGCTCGCCGGAGGCACTCGCCCTCGGTCCCGCCGTCATTTCATGCCGGCGTCGCTATCACTGCCCTTCGTTCGGGTGCCTTTTTAACCGGTCTCGCGACTGCACTCGCTCCCGGGTCCCGCCGCTATCGCGTCGGCGCTGTGCTGACCCTCCTGCGGGTGCCTCTTGCTGTTGGGTGCTAAGGGCTCCGCCCTCGCGCGGGCAAGGGTGAAGTCCCGGAAGATCCGGGACCGGCCGGGGCGGTCTCCCCGACCTTCCGCGCGGAGGCCAAGACCGGACAGCTTCCACCATGTGAATCCGCTTGTGCAGGCCGGGTGATCCCCCTCCGCCCCGCCCGCCCTTGCCCTTGCTACCCCGGTCTCGCCGACGGGCAGGGCTGCAGGCGCGCGGTGCGCTCTGCACCCATGCCCTCAAAGGAGTCCCTGGCGCGATCTTCCGGAGGCGTTTGGGGATTGGAACAGCGTGTTCCGGCGCTTCAGTCGATGGAGCATCAAAGG
>NZ_JAFCLX010000075.1:0-26924 GCF_018130205.1 Bradyrhizobium sp. AUGA SZCCT0222 | reverse complement strand
CGAGGGTCATCTTTCGGGGTTTCTTTGCTCATGGTTCCTCCTGCTAATTTAATCGCTTAGCCGGCATCCCGTTCCAGTGTGGGGAACGAATCAACAGCGTTTCGCTTGAATCCCGGTTCTGTAGCGTAGGAGTTGCTTTGATGCGTAAGTCGAATTGGACGCCTTCGATTGTGCCTAACGGCGACGATCAGACGGTCTATTTGGTAGCTGACGATTTCGGCAAAAACGGCAGCGCCTGGCGCGAAACCGATTGCGAGACCGCTGACCTCGAAACGGTCATTCAGGACTTACTCAGCGGCCAATACGCCAATCCGATCCGGGTCGTCGCCTTTAATACCGCCGAACACTGGTCAGAGGACGTTTCCGTGGACGTCGCTCATGAGCTGCGCCGTCGATGCGATCTGCAGATGCGGGATATTCCCGTGCCGCTGCAGGACTTCACCGACCGCTATGAAGGCCGTTACCGCGACGTCCAGCTACCGCTGCCGATGCGCATGGTCTGACGATGCTAACCGACCAGCAAATTGCAGTTCTACGCGATATTAGCCCCGCTTCGTCATTCAATCAGGCGAAGAAAGCGGAGGTCATAGACCTAGTCGCACGCGGTTATATCAAAAGAGATGGGGACCTCTTCAAGCTCACCGCAATGGGTTTGAAGGAGCTGCTTGATCGGCGGCGGACTTGAGATGGCCCCACGCAAGAAGCCAGCGGCGATCGGCGTCAAGGCTCCTTTTCCGGGGTTCATCGAGCCCGCGCAAGGTGCCATCCGGCGAGCGCTGGATTCACGAAATCAAGTTCGACGGTTATCGCGCTCAAGTCCATCTCGCAAACGAAGCGGTGAAGGTCTTCACGCGCCGCGGCCACGATTGGACTGATCGGTTTAAGAAAATTGCCAACGACGCATGGCATATCAGTGCAGGCTCTGCGGTCATCGACGGCGAGATCGTTGTGCCGGCCGCCGTTGGCACGACCGACTTTTCCGTTCTGCAGAACGAACTCAAGGGCAAGTCCGACAAAATCGTTTTCGTGGCGTTCGACTTGCTCTATCTCAATGGCTACGATCTCCGGAAGCTACCGCTGATCGAACGCAAGACGCATCTCAAGAAGCTGGTCGCCAATACGTCGGTTCAGTTCAGCGAAAGCTTCGAAACGGATGGCTCCGAGATCTACGCGCGCGCCTGCAAGGTCGGCCTCGAAGGCGTCGTCTCCAAGGTAACGGCAACGACTGGGACGGCATCTATCTTGGTCGACGCAAGGGCAACGACCTGATCTACGCCGGTAAGGTCGACCATGGCTTCGACAAGACATCCGCGGCAGCGTTGCGCCAACGTCTCACGCCGCTGATACGCAAAACCCAGCCCTATTCTAAGCGCATCGCACATCGGGGAATCTGGGTCGAGCCGGAGCTACTGGCCGAAATTGAGTACCGGGCGAAATCTGCCGAAGGCAAGGTTCGACACCCGTTCTTCAAAGGCTTGAGAGAGGATCTCTGACGCGGTGTACGCGTCAAGCTTCGAACAGGCGCGGGCGGCTGCCTGAGAACGCGCCAAGCCTCCCCTTCAGTTATGCACGCCCACAAAGGCAGAAACGATCAAGATTGCCGCTCCGACCGCTAGGATTATCACATCAACTGTTATGCGCCGCTTGGCAGATTCGGTCATGGCTGAACCTCCATCCACGGGAAACCGCGTTGTCTGATCAATCGCGACCGAGCACTGTGCGTCAGCTCACATACATATCGAGAAAGTTCACTGAAGCGGGTGCTGATCTGTTGGCCTAAACCAACTGACGCGGTCACCCGCGCTTCAATCAACTGGCCATTTCTGTTCAAAGAAAGCGCCAGCCCGATACAAAGCCGGCCTGGATCTAGCGTCATGATCGGCTGGACGACCTCGCGCTCGATGTTCGACCATTGCAGACTACGCCATTCATCAACGCCAACCAAAGGAACGGCCAATTTGGCGCAGCATCGCTGATACCAAATGCCAGTAGTGGCCATTATAAAATTCGTAATCGATCAAAAAAGCGACTCCAGCCACAACCGCAACAATCCAAAATGTTCTCATTGGCAATGTCCCCGATTATGATGGTGACAAGCAAAACAACGAATGAAAGTGGCCGCCAACGAAGGAGGTTCTAGTGTGTCTAGAACTCAATGCGGTTGCACTCGTAGCAACCGAACACCTTGTTAACGGTTTGGTCCTTGCCGAATGGCATCATCTCAGCGTTGCAATTCTCGCACTCGCGAATTTTTGAAATTGATTCGATCATCTTGCAACGATGCGCGCCAAACCAGTCGGAACGATGTCGAATTCCTCCGTAGGACTACGGCAATCGATGGCGATCACGAGCTGCGCAAGCGTAAATGCCATGCAGCCGACCAACGCATTCGATTAAACGAGAGAGGCCGCCAACTGAGGCGGCCTCAGAAGCACGCAATCAACGTTGCTGTGCTTAGCGAGAGATAGACGAGCGCTTCGTCCTTGCGCTGGTTCAAATTTTCCATGCGACGTTTATGCTCGGGTCGCTGCTTTGTTCCGACATGGCCGATTGCATTCTCCGCATGGGAACATCTTTCCCGGTCGAAGAACTTGCGACGAGTGTTTGCGGGTGAACTATCGCGACCTTCACGGTTGCCATAGCTCTACGTCGTGGCCGTCCACTGACCGCTTGGCCTGCTCCCAGGCCGTGCCTTCGTCGGTGGCTGTCAGGCCGAAGCGTTGTTGAATGCGGCCGTCCGAGCCAATGATGTAGGCCCTGGTCTAAACCCGTTGTCCAGTTACTTACATGACGAGGCCGCGCGTAATCACCGTGGCGAGCAGAGCGGTACTGAGGATCGCAACGGTAAGACAGATGCGTGCTGCGAGTGAGTACGAAGTGAGACTTGGTTGTTCCATCACGGCACGCGCGCGCTCCCTCTGGCCGGTGATGCCGAGGGCAACGAAACGGGGCGGTTAAGGTTCCAGTGGGGATCTTAGCAGCCACTTGCCGTTCGCCTGGATCGGCGGGCACGGCACGGTCCCGTAGGAGCAGAACAAGCAACAGTCGAACGCGTTGGGTTCAGGCGAGTGCCGCAACCGGCGCAGTGATAGAAAAACTGGAATGCATTGGTCGCATTGTCTCGGTCGCTTGGTGCTGAAGGCCGTGAGGTGTCCGAAGTCTGTAGGATTTCATCGACGGGCCTTGGGCCGCAAGATCGGCGTGCAGCTCCCGCTACCGCTGAAAGAACTCAAGACAAACAAATTTCGACTGCACGCCCCAGCTACAGCCAGCGCTAAAAGCATTGGAAAAAATCAAGAAGAAGCCGGAACTATACTAATCACGTCACGATCCCTTCGCAGGTCGGCTTCAAGTTCTTCGACAATGACCCGAAGCAAACACGCCGCAAGCGGATCAGTTACCTCACGCGATAGAAACTGATAACGCGCGATCTGAACTTCCTGCTCTCTCAACTGGCGATTTGTCATGAGTTGCGCCCTCCGACAAACTTACGCCGAGACGGCTAACTAGTTTCGTTAAAGTTTGCCGATCATTTGAGATGGTTTCTAATTGATGAATCAACGATAGCGACCGGCGAGCGTTGTTGCCGAGCTGCGCCTTGGCGTGACTACCGCGCCGCGCGTGGATTCGCAGCCCGTCTGATGGCGCAGCGGTCAACGATAACAGCGCCGAGCCGTCCATCATCAACGCGGTAGCTGGGTGCGCGGTGAAGATCACTAAAATACCGCTCACGCTGTTGCATTCACGCAACCTTCTTTCTGATCCGAAACGATAGTGTTTGGCTTTGGATCGAGGTGGCACATGTTCGACGTGTACCTAAATCATAAACGTGATCTGCTGGTGGTGAGGCAAGGATCGTCGATGCCTCTGGGTGACACGTCGGGGAAATGGCAAAAGAGAAAGAGGCGGGTCGCCAACGTCAGCGACGAGATCAAGTCCACCGTTCAGAGGCAGGGCTATTACATGCGGAAGCGAAGTGAGTTGAAGACGAACTAGGATCAGGTTCGGGTTTTAAGCCGGTGGCTGCAACTCCTTAGAAGCCACCCAATTGTCCATTTTGGCGTAGGACCGATACAGCCGGGCTTTCTCAATCAGGGCATCGCGCTCTGGGCTTGGTGGCATCGCGTCGGCTTGGCGAGAGCACTCTTCCACCATGCGCGCATAATCAGCTGCTTTCATTTCGTCCCCCTGTTTTGTTAGTGCGGAAATCTTGACCAGAAATCCGGGCGGAACTTTGCCGAAAATGAAGCCGCAGGTTGCGTTTTTTGCCCTCCAAGTACTTCGCGGCTCGTCTGCGCCCCATGCCTGGCGCCTCCTAACGCCGACCCCTGTTGTCCACCGCCACCCGTAGGCAAGCTGCACCGCGTGAGCCGGGATTGGCCCGGTGGGTAGCAAGTCACGGCAGAGGATCTACGGATCTTGGATCGGCTCGCATGCGAAGTCTCGAACAAGCGCATGCTTGGCTTTCAGCGACCGGCCAACCCCCTGCCCCAGGCGACGCTTCAATGCTGGTTGCTTCTATCTTGAAGTCAAAAGTCTCGGGTGCAACACGCATCACACGGTGCGTGCACAGACCCGCCTGTCTGGCGGCGATCACAAGGCGTTCGCGGGTCTGACCAATGCTGGTTTAGCAAAATCAATTTGCCACAAGCGACCGTCACCGCCGGGTGACGATCAAGCCGAGCAAAGAATGCGATCGCCGGCGAAATGAATAGGCCCCTCGCGCGTTAATGCGCGCACCTGGCCAGTTTGGCCGCGGCGCAACCTGGTCGGCGAGATCTCGCGATATGCTTGCATCCGTCGCGTACTCGATGCTTAGAAATCCCGGCCTATCTATCACTTCACAGGAATAATCGCCTTCAACGCCTCGTCGCCTGCCGCCGTTCTGCAATAGGTTCGCCCGTCAGGCTGCTTCTTTAACCAGCCCTTCACCACCATATTGGCGATAAGAACCTTGCCCGCGGGATACAGCTTTTCTAGAGAAAGACCACGGGTGAGGCTCAACTTCTGCAATACTCCGCGCTCGTTAGCTTGCGGAATGTGGGGTGGCGGCGGTGGCACTGTCGGACCTTCGGTTATTTCTTGAGAACGCCCGCGTCTGTATTGCCAAGATTTTGAGTGGCAGCTTTTGCTGCGGGAGTATCAACAGCATTGCCGTGCGTAGCAGCAGGCCCAGCGGAGGGGCGGTTTGGCGGCGCGCCGAGGTTGTTTCCGGTCGTCCCGCGGTTGAGCGCATTTGAGGTATTCGGGCCAGGCGATCCGCCGGTCCCGCTGATGGTGCTTCCGTTCGAAAGAGTGGAGCCGGCCGCGCCGCCCGCCCCTGTCGATCCCGCGCCGCCGGCCGAACTTTGCGCGCAGACGAGCGAACAGGTACTGAGGTAAAGGGCCGCAACTACCGACGCCGTTTTCATATCCGCCGCTCCTCCATCAGATGTGCAAGCCCAGCTCGTCTTGCCTGCCGCCGGAGCGATAATTTGCCGCAACGAGCTTCGTTCCTCGGCTCAGAACCAATCTTTTGTCCACACCCACGAGGGCCAGTATCGTCCGATCGGGCTTGTCCCCCAGACATTGATAATTTGCGGAAAGCGAACAGCCGCGCTTTATGGTGACCAATGAGCACCAAATCTCGCGAGTATCTGTTCGGCTCAAGCGTTCGGGCGAAGTTTGACGAAGCAACCAGGGCGCGGAAGAATGCAGACCGCCTCGCCTGCGAGGCGTGGAACGCGCGGATGTTGGGCTTTCGGGGGCCGGCGCAACCCTCGCCCTTGATTGGCGACGCTTTGAACGCGGGCTACGGCTACCTCGAAGTGAAGTGCCTCGGATGCAACACCAACCAAACAGTTGCCCTCGACATCATTCGCCGTCCGAAGACGACGCCGGTGCACGAGCTTGAGCGTTACATGCGCTGCAAGGAATGTTCTGAGCAGCGCCGATATCCCTACAAGAGAAGTCAGCTGATCGCCCTACGACCGAACAAGATTTCGGCGGACACGCCTGCCTCCGAAATGTGGCCGGGCCATCGGAATTGAAATGTGCAATCCCTCAAGCTGCAATTGCAGCTCTTCGAGTGGTCAACTACGTCGGCAATGTGCCGCCTATGCCCGGGCGAGCAAGCGATGAGCGGTCAGACGGTCAGGCGGCGCAACGCTGACTGAACAGCCCACACTCAGTGTGCAGTATCTGGCCGGAGAGGTGAACCGGAAGAGCATCCGCACGGGGTCGCCTTCATAATTTCGATAGTCGAGACAAACGCCGTCAGCGGTGAGCGTCAAGTTGTCCATTGCGAATGCCGTCGAAGACGCCATCGCAAGTTTCGGTCCCCAGTAAGCCGCGATGGACGCTCGTCCGATGAGGGTCACACCATCGCAGCCGCATTCAAGCGTCGCCCGCTCGTCGTACGTGTCGACTAGGGCTCCAAGATCGCCGAAGCGACAGGTATCAAGCCAGTCTACGACAATAGCAAGAGGATCGAACTGGTCCGGTGACGTCACCATCGATGCCCATCCTAAAACGACCGCGCCTCCCCGGTCGCGCTGTTAGTCGGTTCATCATGAACAGTCGTTGAACGGTCTTTCCGTAATACTACGGACGTCGCGGGTCATAGCCTCTCCCAATCGTATTCCGGACCATCCCGCGCCCATCGTGCCTAACGATCAGGGAGAGCGGGAAGTGCTCAGGATGCGCTGGGAATGCCGGCGCCTCCGAAGCCTGCACGACATTTGGACCGCCACAGAGGATTTCAGTGGCTCAGATCCGTGAAGCTGCCAAGTCCGTTGTTAAAAGAGGCCGCCAACCGAGGCGGCCTTCAATCGAGAGATTTCTTGCGCAGTTTTTTGATGACCTCGCACAGGCCGTACGGGTACTCCTCCTCAACGATTGGGAAGGCTTGATCCGTGCAGAGCGCCTTATCTTTTATCTCGTCGGCGGCGTACCGCTCACGGATACGGCGCAGTATCTCTTCCATTGAGATCGGATGATTGGAGTTGTCGGTCATTTGGCCACGTTACGGCTCGGTCATTATCGATCCTTGCTCGCAAACTCCGTTTACACTCGGAGAACTACGGACCTAGCTGTTGAGTTGGTGGAAGGTGGCAATCTTCGCGGTGCCTAGCCACAGCTCAACGTCGTGGCCCTCAACTAGTAGCTTCGAGCGCGCTCTGGCTACCTCACCAAATCAACCCGGCGCTTAATACGGCCGTCCCGGTGGTCGATCAAATAGGCACGGTACTCTTTCATCACTGCACCCAAGACAGAAGATACTAGGGACGAAAACGTCAGGCCGTCTGTCCACTATCGGACTTAATTACCCGCTTCCGAGTATGGACAGCGCCCGGCAGGAACGCGGAGGAGCAAATGCCTAATTGACGGGAGGATCTAAATTGTCGCGCCTAGTCGCGGTTGATCTAACTCTCACTCCCTCGCCGTGATAGGGAGCAACAAACTCTCACTTAAGCAATACCTCGGAAATGGGCGTTGGTTGCTGCGGTGCGCCTAAAGCACCAAATGAGTTGGAAGCATCGGTATATATCCCTTCATCGCCTGCATGACAGGAACCGAGCCTCAACAGCTTGCGTTATTCAATTGTACTATTTGTTTGTGAGGCCCTCCCATGCGCCCTATTTTTGGAATAGTTGCAATCGTATCAGTACCGGTTTGGTTGTGCGTAAACGTAGATTCTGCTTCAGCGCAGACCTTTCTTGATCGATGGTCTATCATTCCAAAAGCGCACGCAGAACCGGCACCCGAGGCACAGGACCAGCCCAGACAGGATCCTCCGCTTGAGCAACCTCCGACCGGAGGGGAGACGGCTCGTCGTCCGGAAGAGCGCTCAACCCCTCGATCTGTAAACCGGGTTTTTTCTGGAAAGGCCTCTTACTATTCATATCCGACAGGAAAAACAGCGAGCGGTGCCCCGTTCATTCGGAATTCTCTGACCGCTGCCCACCGCAACCTACCGTTCGGTACAAGAGTTCGTGTAACTGATCTTGCGAGCAGCAAGTCCGTAATAGTTCGTATCAACGACCGGGGACCCTGGGTTCGCGGCCGGGTCCTCGACCTTTCACTCGGCGCTGCGCGTCATTTAGGGATTACGGACCGTGGCGTGGCGCAGGTTCGCGCTGAAGTACTATAGCTTGTGTCTGCTAGCGGAAATCTCGCAGCAAGATGAATCGAGCTACAGGGTCACGGTTTGACCGGACCACGGCGACTTCCGGTCTATCCCAGCGAGCGGACATTCTCAGGATAGGCAGGCATGTCTGAGCAGGTATGTCTGAAAAGTGCCAAGAGGCGACATTGAGTTGGCGTCACGCCCCCCGGCGGCAACTCAATCACCTGTTTCGGATATCGAATACCGACGGCGCTCAGAGCCGTGATCGGAGGCGCCGCTGGAGAACTCTATTGTGGAACCGGCCGGTAGATCCACTCGCGCCAAACGGTCAGCAACGCCGCCATGATCACAGGCCCCAGAAACAACCCGAACAACCCGAAGGCAGCGAGGCCTCCGAAAATTCCGACAAAGGCGAGAAGAAACGGGAGACGCGCCGAGCCGCCGACCAGGGTTGGCCAGACGAAGTGATCGCCGGCAAGCATGACGATAGCGCCCCAGCAAAATACGGCTGCAGCTGCGAACCCACTGCCGCCGCCGGAGACCAGGACCAACGCCGCCGTGGTGAAGGCGAGCCATGCACCAAACGGCAGCATCGCGAAAGCCGTCGTCAGAATCGTAAACATCACCGGATTCGGTACACCTGCGACGAAGAAGCCAACGCCGATGAGCAATCCCTCGCCCACGGCGACGAGAACCGTGCCGTTCACCGTGCCGCGCGTGGCTTCGACCATCTTCTCGACCAACCCCTCCCCGGCATCGCCGATGAGACGATCACATGTCTCGAGGAAACGGCTCGCGATTTCGCGACCGTTACGGAGCAGAAAGAACAAGGTCAGGAGCGAGAATAACAACAGAAACAGCCGATGAAGCAGCTGTCCGCCGAACGTTTTGAAAAACTCCGACGCATTATCCGCATTGACGGTTTGAAGCCAGGCGGTGGCAGCTTTCGGGTCCGAGAGGTTGGCGCGCCACCATGATTGCATACTTTCCGCGGCAATCGGCAGACGAGCGACCCAATCCGGTACTTCAACCCCGCTCTCCTTGGCCTGCTTGAGCCAACTCACGAGCACGTCGCCTTGCTGCGCGATCTGGTAGACGGCAAGCGACATCGGGGTGAACAGGACAAGCGCAACGATTGCGGTGAAGATGAATGCGGCCAGGCTGGAGGGACCTGAGGAAGAGCGCGCCGCAAATTTGAGATACAGCGGCCACAGGGCAACCGCGAGAATCGTGGCCCAGATCAGCGCCGGCAGAAAGCCCGCAGCGGTCCATAGCGCGAGGCCAAACAGGACTAGGGCAAGCACGACCCGCGCGTTCATGCGCGCGCCAGCGCCCAACGGAAGGGGCTTTCTCTCCGTCCTGGCAGGCGCTTCCTCGATCTGCTCGGACGGCCGCTTTTTGGACGCGGCTGAACTCACTTTTCCTGCCATCAACTGTCGCGCCCCTATTGTCATGAAAGAACTGCAGGACGGTCGTTCGGTTCCCGCTGGGAAACAGTGGTAATCCGACGATAGACGGGCGCTCGCAACGGGAAACCAATCTAATTAGTTCAGTCGCGGGACAGTCATTCCCTTCGGGTCCCTCGTGAGCTCAATCGGCGCGGACGGCCCGCTGCCATTCCGCTTTGGGTCAACAGGCGACCTCGGCCCGTCAGCCCAGTTATCCGGTCTAACCCCGTCAGCGACCAAACGACGGACATCCAAGCGAAAACCGTCTAGTTTGCCGTGTCGCTAACGTCAACGGCGTCTGCCTCGACTACCGAAACCATGAAGGCAATCCGTGTGGCTGCTTTCCCGTTCACTCCTCGGGCAGCATACTGCACACTGAATGCTGCCCGTTCGGTCAGCGTTATGCGGCCTGATGCCCTCACCCGCTTCCCTCGCTTCACTTAACCGGCTGACCCAGGTCGGGAACAAGTGGCAATATGGCGCGTTTGAACCTCGTAGGCATACCGAGGAGAAGTAACATGCCAGTACTTATCTTTGGGCCGTTCCTGCTGTCGTCGTTTTAGGTGGCGCGAGCTATTTCCTGCTTCGAGCCGTTCTCTAGCACCTTGCTTTTAACATTTAGACACCACTGGAGGAAACCATGAAGAAGCTTCTGCTTTCGACCGCTGTCATCGCCTTTACCGTCACTTCGGCGTTCGCGCAGACCACCGAATTCTACGTCGTGAGGGACACCACGACCAAGAAGTGCACCATTGTCGACAAGAAGCCGACCACGACCACCACGACGATTGTCGATAGCGGCACGTTCAAGACCCGGACCGAAGCCGAGACTGGCATGAAGTCCATCAAGGTTTGCTCCGAGAACTGATTGTAAGAACGGAGACCCTCGACGGGCCACCAAGTTTCCCCGCTTGCCGTCTGTCGACTTCTCTGCGCAGCCCTGCCGAGCACCCACTCGGCAGGGTTTTTCTTTGGCTCAAGCAAAATTCAGCGGAACACCGCGCCCCCTATCCTCGTTGTGGTTAAAATTTTACAAAAGAGGCGGATCAATGAAACGTAACCTGTCAGCTATCGCACTACTGCTTCTCCTGGCAACAGGGGCTCGCGCAGAGGAAGCGACGGCGTCGAGCGACAAAGCGAACACCCCGACGGAGGACTGCTCGAAGCAAGTGTGGCCGAATTTCACTCCGTCATGTCTCCGCAATGCCGGACAGCACGCAACGAACATTCGCCTGGTTTCTACGGAGCGCCGCTAACGCCGGGCAACCCGCAATCGATCTTGTTGGCTCCCCACAACGCAACATTGGAGAATGACGTTATGAAGAAAGTAGTACTGGGAAGCCTGCTGATTGCCCTCGTGAGTTCAACCGGAGCGTTTGCACAAAGCGGTGCCGCGACTGGTGCGGCAACGGGCGCTGTCGGCGGCGCTATCGTGGGCGGCCCGGCGGGTGCTGCAGTTGGTGCTACTGTCGGCGCAGTGGCGGGCGGCATCTCGGACGAGACCCGTCCGCGTTTTCGCACCTATGTATCGGGCCAGAAGCACGGCTCGTATCGTTATGAAAGCGAAGTCCGAGTTGGCGCTGATTTGCCCTCGAGCGGCGTGACCTATTACGAAGTGCCGCGCGAATACGGCGTCACCAAGTATCGCTACACCGTGGTCAATGATCGGACGGTCTTGGTCGATCCAGGTACCCATCGGATCATCGAAGTCATCGATTGATAAATGCGGCCCGCTTCGGCGGGCCGTACTTCGGCCCTATGCGTTCGGCTGCAAGGACATCCCCACCGCCCAGAGGGAGGCTCATTCCTCGCGTCCTCGACATGAGCAGATAGAGCACCGGCCATATCAAGGCGGTCCGCTGGTCCGAAGTTCGCTCTGGGTCAAAAGCTGCCTCGACAGCCCCGTAACGCCACTTCCGCTTTGCTTCGACGAACGGACGTTTACCGAACCGGCGCCGCTGGTCCTTTCGTGCCCGAAACGGAAGTCACGCGTTACTCAATAACTTCGTCAGTGCAAGCAGCAGGATCGACGTTCCATGCCGTTCGATTGCTCGGATGATGCCAACGCCCATCGGTATTAAGCAAGGACAGGCGGCCCTCTTCGTCTCCTCGCCAGAGCAACCGCGCATCCGCACGCGAAGTTAGCCGCTAGCAGAGAGTGCTCAGGCGACCGGCAAAAGCCTTGCGTCCGGCCTCGTCGCGTTTACGGTTGATTGTCGGTGCGCCTGGTCATTCAAGCTAGTGCAATCTTGGAAGTGCTCAACGACCTGGCACTTGCCAGATGCTCCCAATACTCTGCCTCGGCAAGCAGCTGCCTGCTATTTTCAGGATGATATGCAGCACTCTGCCGACACAAAGACGCCATCGCCCGGAGGCGGCGTACAGTTTCCATTCCCATCCTCCCCGTCGTTTTCTCCATCTCAATTTTGTTTTTCATCGGAGTCATTATGATTATGACTCAGAACTAATTTCTGCGTTTGCGGCGCTGACGCCGCGGCTGATTGCGAAATGTTTCGGTTCGGGTTAATAGCTCCGACCGTGCCAGCGCGCTGTCGCACCGATCCATCGAACGCGATGCCGGTGATCCGGGACGAGGGATGGAAGCGATCGGTGGCCCAGCCGGCAGCTTGATACCCAGCCCACATGAGGTCTTACGCCCGGCTTTAAGTCGGGAAGTTCGGCTTCAACTGATTCCGAAATCTTTAATAAATTCGGGCCAGCCTCCCGTCAGTGGCAGGAGGTGTATCATGCGTCATCATGACTTCGTGTCTGACGGATTCCTCGCGCTAATCGTAACCGCCCTTGTGATGTTGTGCTCAGGTTGGCCCGCTCTCGCGTTCCGGCATGCGGGCAATCGCGCGCGCGAGGAAAACTAGCTTCCTATCGGCCCCGACTGAAAGTAGCTGACGTGCTCGTTAAAGCAGATCGGCGGACACTACATCGCTCCGCACGGTCGCTAAGTCTGGGCTGCCTCTGCTCAAGAACGCTGCGGCCTGGCCTTGGTCCACTACGGATACAGCGAGACGTACAGAGCTTCGTTCACGTGCAAACACGCGAGCTATAGCCTCGACGATCCTAGCATCCTCGCTAGCGTGGGCCACAGCGATACGAAGCGTCATACGATCATTGCAACGAACAAGCCTGCCGCGGCCAAAGCGTACAGAATCTTGCGTCGATGTTCGTTTCTCCGACGTCTAGACTTCCGCGACGCTGCCTTTAGGGCCATGGAATTGCGCCCTTCGAAGGATTTCCATTCGTTGCTGTGCACGCGGGACGTCGGCGAATCGCCTTGGCTTGAATGGCAGCCTGACTAAGGACGATCCCCGCGGGCCACAGATTACCTGTATTTCACCGCTAAACCTGTTTCCGTCCTGCCGAGCGGCAACACCCATTGCCGCGAAAGCATCACCGATTTTGCCATACCAACCTTAGCCGCTCCCATTTTTTCTCTATCCAGGCCAAGGCTCTAACGAGAGGTGTTTGCAAAAACGGGATGTCCTGCGCAATGAACAGGAGGCCGAGGGGCAACATCCAGATACCCAACACAGGCAAGAAGCTGAAGACACCGCCGAGAATCAGCAATGAAGCGACAGTCAGTCGAGCCGCAAACGAGGACGGTTTTCGCAACCAGTGAATGAACCGAGATCCTGGGCGGCACCCGCCGGGTGATCATCTCGAAATACCTATTCATCTCTTTATAAGAGGCGGTCATTTGACCTCGCATTAGTCGGTCGCCCGCGCAACTATCCGGAACAACGCCAGGCCTTCCGAAAGTTCCTCTGGTGCGAGACGCTAGAGGCCTGCGAACATGATTTGCTGCGAAACACCCAGCTGATCGGGTCGGCACTACTGGAGCTGATGACAACCGATCTGTCCATCGCCAGCCCGCCCGAAGCCACAGCGTCCCCATGGCGGGACGGGCGCCCGGCGAACGATCAACCCGGGTGCTTGCTTTAATCTGGCGGATCACGAGCAGGAAGCATTTGGAAATCGACCAAGCTCGCAATGGTTATCGACGCCGAGATGCGCGTGAAGCATAGGAACTTCGGCTACTTTGCCTTGTTGTACTGCCCACTGCACCCCATTCGCTTATGGAGCCATCATGACCTCAGCTGAGCATCCCGAGAACCCGATCCTTCCGGAGGGCAAGGCAGCGATCGACAACCCTGAACCCGAAGCTCCGGCGGAATCTACTTCGAGTTTAGACGAACCCAGTTTGACCACGTCAGCACCTCCCGCAAAGGCGAAGACAAAGGGCGTGGCTGATATCGTGTTTATGGTTGATATCAGCGGCAGTATGGCTCCTTGCATTGATGCGCTGCGAACAAACATCGAAGCTTTCATCGACTCTTTGAGCAAAGGAGAAGCGAATAACGCTCCACCGATCCGAGACTGGCGAGGAAAGGTGGTGGGCTATCGTGACGTCGAGGCGGCTCAATCGGAAGGAATTCAATGGATCGTGGATGCACCTTTTGTGCGCGATACAAGTCAGCTGAAGGCACAATTGGCCGTGTTGAAGGCGGAGGGAGGGGGTGACGAGCCTGAATCGCTTCTTGATGCTCTGTACAAGGCTGCCTCGATGGAAGCCAGTCCCAAAGGTTCCCAGACCGAAGACCCGAACAAGTGGCGGTATAGAAGCGATGCGGCACGTGTAATCATCGTCTTCACGGATGCATCGTTCAAGGAGAGCATGAGCATCCAGGAGGCTAAGGGCGGATCCTTGCAAGATGTTGCAAACGTCATAATGGCAAACAGGATTATTCTGAGTTTGTTCGCTCCCAATTTTGAGGGGTACGACCGTCTTAGCCAGATCGATAAATCGGAGTGGGAGGTGGTGGAATATGAGGGGTTAAGCCCTCAAGAGGCCTTAAAAAAATTCACATCCGATCCCGTAAGTTTTCGAACGACCTTGAAACAGCTTGCAGCAAGCGTGTCTCGATCAGCGGAGACCGTGGCCCTCTGAGGAGAGAGCTACTCTGTTATGGCAAAAAAGCTGAAAGTCGGCGATGTTATCCGCGATTACCGCATCACGAAGGTCTTCGGACCTGGGATGATGGCGATTTCGTACGGCGCTGTTTCACCTTCCGGGGAGTTAGTCTTCTTCAAGCAGTACAAATCTCCCGCGCCGACCGTCGTTTGGTATAATTCGTTTGTTGCCTATCAGCGCGAGCTCTCATCACGTGTGAAGAATGGCAAGGCGGCTCGCTTCGCAGTTGCCCAACTAGATGCCTTCGAGGAAATCTGGGGCGGTCCTTGCTATTTTCAGGCTTTTGAGTTCGTGAAGAATGGAGACGATCTGCAAAAACTCTTCGATGCCGAAGCCGATGAACATCGACGATCAAAGGTTGCTCCGAGCCAAACTCCAGCAGTGTGGTCTCAGCATGTTACATGGGCCAAAGTCTTGATGGCCGGAATTGAAGCGCTACACCAATCTAAGATTGCGCATGCTGATCTTAAACCGGCTAATATCTACTTGATCCGTGATCCAACTATCAAAGCGGGCTATCAGCTCAAGCTCATTGACATGGATTTCTCGTTACTGACCGACCATCGAGCGCCGTGGCACGGTCATCAAGGATACATCGGAAGCGATAACTACCGCTCTCCCGAGCACCTCACCCGTCGTCAAGTCCCCGATGCCCGATCGGATATTTTCACCTGCGGGCTAATTCTTTCAGAACTGCTAGCGGGTAGGCATCCTTACTGGAGCGACGACCAGGGGGAATATACAAAAAGGGTACTCGGGGATCAGGCTAAACCTCTACCGCTAGTGGGGACCATGCCGCTGCCAGCCCAGAACTCGTCGGTAAGTTTGGCGATCCACCGCTGTCTTTCTTCTGACCCTACACTTCGCCCCACAGCTTCCGAATTGCGTGCCGTTCTCAGCGGAAGCGATTCGAATCGGGAACGGAGCGAGATATCAATGGATCCCGTGTCCTCACCGACAGCCAGCGATCGAAGGAAACGAAGAGAGCCTATCACCGCCGATTTGTTGCAGCTCCAAAATGCCGAGGGCGGATCCCTGAGTTTCGGGGTTCGAACCGAGCTAACTCGGTCCCTTATGCAACAGCTTGGTCCAGAGGCTCAATTTTGGGATGCGAAGCAATGTATCCTCGACCGCAACTCTCAAGGTCAATGGGTCCTGACCCCACAAGAAAGAACGGTCAACGAAACCTTGCTTAATGGAGTAGCGGTCACCGGACCGGTGGTGCTCGGCGAAGGCGATTCAATCGCTGTTGGCCGGGCGGCAAAGGGCGTTGTGAAAATGCCACTCTTAGTGCGAGGCGGCTGATGCCAGTGATCGGCCGACCTGATTCGGAGAATGAACCCCAAATAGTGGCCGACCTTGCGTCACAATCTGACAGGGTGACCGCTCCAGTTGTCGATCCAGACCCCGAGAAATTGAATGCACCTTCCACTGCTGAGTACACAGCGAGTGCCCCCCTGGAATCCACGGTTAGTACTCGTGACCTGCCGGACGGAGGCCATCGTGCATCCCCTTCATTCCTTCCAGTCGTTGATATTGAGGATTTAGATTGGAGCGCACTTAGTCAGTTCATGGTTGGTAATGACATCCGCGGTCGGATCGCCGATACCGTTAGAAAAGTAGAGGCCTTTCTCTGCACTTCCGAAAAAAAGGCGATGTTATTTGATGTGCATCGTGCTTTTCCAGACGATAAAGTCATTCACGTAATAGACCCGGGCGTGGCACCGCTGTGGCTTATTGGGGACCTTCACGGCGATCTACTGGCACTTGAAGCGGCGATAGCCCTGATTCGCACGCATCCGAAATATGGGTCCCCCGATTCCCGGATCATTTTTCTCGGCGATCTATTCGACGACGAAGGTTTCGGTTTGGAAGTGCTGCTTCGTGTTTTTGAGCTTATCCTGGCCCAGGCTGCAACGATTTGTGTGATTGCAGGAAATCATGACGAGGCGCTTGGACACGACGGCAGTCGTTTCACGTCGACAGTATCTCCATCGGATTTCTCTGACTTTCTTAACAAGAATCTGTGCGACGATGCGATCGTTAACGCTGGAAAGTTGGCTATACGCCTTTTTGCGAATGCGCCTCGAGCACTCTTTTTTCCTGACGGGCTTTTAGTCGCGCACGGAGGTTTTCCTTTGGCCGACCTACATTGCACCCTCAAAGAGACCGGAGACTGGAACGCTCCATCCTGCTTATCAGACTTCGTGTGGGCGCGAGCCCACCCGACTGCTCGAAAGAAAATACCCAACCGTTTCACTCGAGGCAGTCAATTTGGCCATGAAGATTTCTCATCTTTCTGCTCGGTGGCATCCTCCTTAGGCCGTCCAGTTACGCACATGGTGCGGGGGCACGACCATGTTGAAGAACGCTATCAGGTTTATGCCGCATACAAAGCGAACCCCATTCTTACTACTGTTGCCTTATCCAGGCGCCTTCCCAGAGAGTTTTTGGGCCCCCATGAACGGCTTCCGACAGTAGCGCTTTACACCGAAAACTCGTTACCTCAGGTGTTTCGCCTCCGTATCCCACCAGATCTAATTCGAGAATTTTACCCAGACGTTTCCGAACCTCAAGCTTGTGACGCATCATGAGTGCTGTAGTCTTGCGATGCGATAACTGCGGCACTTCGCATTCCGTTCGCGGCGTGTGCGAGGCCTGTCATGAGGGCCAGGTTCGGTACTTTTGTAAGAATCACGATCCTGGGCTCTGGCTAGAGGGCCCAAAGTGCTTACAATGTGGGGCCGAGTACGGCGTAACTATAAGTACGCCGCCAACCCGTCCTACCGTACGGACCGTGCGAAGCGGCAGCACTAGAAAAAGCGCCTCGACTAGCGACGCTCGATCTAGAAGCCCCGCACCTCCAAAGAGACGAGGGCCTTGGGGCTCAAGACCCGCTCATTCTGACGAAATCCTTGTAAGTGATGAATTGGTAGCGCGGGCAAGGGCGATAGAAAGGTTGCGTCGTATACTTGGTGGGGCCGGTTACGGTCCCCGCGTGCCGGATTCAACCGATTATACTTATGGCCCCACCACTCCGAGGATAGCAGGTGGCTGTTTTAGGGTCGTTTTGCTCCTCATATTCTTCTTTTTCCTGCTCTCTTTGCTTGGTTCAAATTTTGGAGCGTTATTGCTTGGCTATTGAATTCCCGCCCGCGGCGTTAACAGCGGTGCGCTCGTTCAGACCGGTACGACCACAATTCCATGCCCGGGGAAGCGAGTTGACACACTACTCGCACAATCCGTCACGGCGCAGGAAAGCCTTATTGATCGCCACGGCTGCCTGCGCGCCCTCCGCGATAGCTACCGCGACAAGAAGGACGTCGCGCGACACATCACCTGCAACATAGACACCGGGAACGCTGCTTTCTTCGGTGTCCGGATCGATGACCACACCTCCTTTTTCATTCCGCGCGCACCCGAGACGTTCGGACAGGTCAGACGCCTGATGGCAGCCGGTAGAAAAAAACAAACCGGCGCGGCGGAGCTCAGGCCCGCTCTCAAATACTATTTTGGCAAGCTCCCCGTCCGCGCCTTCAAGGCACCGGATTGGCTCCGATCGCAGCGGAATCTTGTATTCATCGAGCTTGCGGATCGCTCTCGTGCTGACCTCCGTGCCATCGCTGCAGGCCACCACATCGGACATCCAGTGCTTCATCATGATGGCTAGCTCCGCGCCCTTATCGCCCTTGCCATAGGCAGCTGCCGGCTTCCCGGCGTATTCGAAACCGTCGCAGTAGAGACAGTGATGCACCGAAACCCCGTAGAGGGGTTCGAGCCCGGCAACTTCCGGGAGTTCGTCAATGAGCCCGGTCGCAAGTAGGACTTTCGAAGCCGTGCCGTGCGTCCCGTCCGCGCATACGAACTTAAAGGCCTCGTTGGCTGGAACGATATCGGTGACCCGTGTCCCGCGTACCTCGACGGATTTATAGCGTGAGAGTTCCTCCAGCGCCTCGTGGAGGAACTCTGACGGCGACCGCCCTTCCCGTCCGAGCAGGCCGTGGATGGCGTGCGAGCTCAGATTCCGCTGGCGGCCCTCATCGCAGAGCAGCGCCTTGCGGTGGCACCTTCCCAGGATAAGCGCGGCACTTAGTCCGGCGGGTCCGGCGCCGACGATGAGAACCTCGAATTGCATCAAAAGCCTTTCGTCGCCAAAGCATAGATTTCCCGGCATTGCTTGGAACCCCTCACCGCTGTCCGGACGTTAGCAGTCGGGAAGAGAAGTATGCCGCGCGCGAAAACAGCAGCTCAATGGACCGAACTGACGCTCGATGAGCGCCGCGAACGGCGTCGGCTTCGCCGCGAAAAGCAGCGTGAGGACAATGTCCAACGCGCCGCAAAGATGCATGCCGCCCGCCTGAAGAGCGAAACAAATATCGCGAGGAAGATGGCCGGGCATAAGCAAGCGGTTTTTGTGGGATGCTCGGGCTGGCGTTACTGGAAATGGCGCGATTCATTCTATGAGGGCGTGCCGCAGAACGACTGGTTCGCGCACTACCTGAAGAGCTTCGACACCGTCGAAATCAATGCCTCCTTCTACTCATGGCCCACGGTTGCCGGTGTCCAGGCCTGGAGGCGCCAGCCGGGCAAGAAGAAGTTTGTCTACACGGTCAAGGTAAGCGAGTACATCACTCACATCAAGAAGTTCAAAGGCACGAAGACGCTCGTAAAGGATTTTGGAATGATTGCAGACATTCTCGGCGATCGCATGGGCTGCTTCCTGTTTCAGCTTCCGCCGAGCTACCGGTACACTATGACCCGGCTGGGCGATATCGTCAGCCAGCTCGATCCGGCGCGCCGCAACGTTGTGGAATTCCGGCACGCCAGCTGGTGGAATGAAGAGGTTTACAAGGCTTTCCGGGCGGCGGGAATTATCTTCTGCTCCTGCAGCGGGCCGCGCCTACCCGACGAGCTTATCCGCACAGCCGATGAAATTTACATCCGCTTGCACGGCACAAAGCGCTGGTACCGGCACGACTACTCCAAGAGCGAATTGGCAATTTGGGCGGACAGGATTAGATCGAGCGGAGCAAAAAGAGCCTGGATTTACTTCAATAACGATAACGATGCTCATGCCCCAAAAAACGCGATAGCTCTGCGGCGCATAATCAGGCGAGGTGTTTCTAGAGGGTGACCTCCGTAACCGTTCCCGCATTTTGCGGCCTCCTCCCCACCCGGCGCTCGCGCGCTTTCCACCAAGCGCCTACGGCTGCGACGATCTCGCCCCACAGCGAGGTTGGCAAATCAGCGGCTGCGATCCTGACCACGTAACGATCGCGGATCCTATCCTTTGACCACTCCGCCGCCCCAAAATCGAACCCGAAGCTTCCCGCATGGCGTAGCGGCAAGCCTCTGCGTCGCAAGTCGGCACATAGTTCCGCGACGATTTCCCTCGCTTGGTTCTCATCGAGTGCCTTGGCAGAAGCCAAAGTGACATAAAGGCCGTGGGCGAAATGGAGTTCGGCAGCCAATCCGGGGAGCTGCGCGGAAATACAGTGCGCCATCCGACGGCTATTTAGCAGCATGGCCGCCACCCGCTTATTGGTCAACGAGCGATAGGCCGGAGATCCAACGTAAGGTGGGAAGTGCGCGGGCAATGCCGCGCCACCGAATAGTCGGACGGCGTTTCGCGTCTCTGTCATGAGGGTTTCCAGCAATTGCTGCTTTGCGTCTTCGGCGCGTGGACAAGGAGCGGAAACGACCGATCCAAGCCGCCCATATTCTACGCCGAGGGAGTCAAGTTTTGTATGACTGCGAAGCAATATAATCGGAGTTGCTGCGCTGCGGGCCCAGCTTAAAGCTCGCAGGATCCTGCCTGAGCCGCTGGAAAAACAGGTTGTATCGAACAAAATCAAATCGAGCCGCAGTTGAGCGCATTTGAGTATCGCCTCGAACGCGCCGGCTGTAGTACAGGAGTCCAGCACCAAAATCCGGGGCCCGGATCCGCTAAATTTCGTGATTTCGGCAAGTGTTGCGCCGAGTTCGACCCGTCGGAGATGCGTCGCATGACCGTCTATGAGCTCGGTTGTCTCACCATAGGAGTTCGGCATTGTGACGATGTCAGCTTCCGAGAAAACCGGGGCTGTCGCCATCAGCAGTGCTGAAATGGCTGCCATTCCCGAGGCCGTATAAACCGTCCTGCTTCTGCTTGGCAGATTCTCGAGTGCGTAGAATGAAGGGCCCGTCACTTCCAGATCGGCACGTTGATAGTCGTATTTGAATTCAAACGGGCCTGATCTCGGCCGCCCCGAATGCGTCCAGGCCGTTTCCGTCTGCGCCCAATCATGAAGTGCGTGTTCGGCTTTAAGGGCTGAGGCAAGGTGAAATTTCTGTTCGATCACCTCGGCCACCGACCTCGGAAACCGGATCGTCAAAGGATCGCGAAGCGAACTGTTCAGCAGCTCAAGCTCCTCCCTCTTTCTAGCGAGATAGGCTTCTACGGTTTCCATGACGGCCTCCAATCTCGTCAAATCAACGCAGAATCTAAGAAATGGGTCCAAAGAGTGAGCGGATCGTTGCAGCCCCCCCCGACGGGGGTGTGCCGTCCGCGTGACTTACGAAAGTCGAAGCTTCTCGAAAGCAAAGTCGCAGAATTAGGAACTAAGGATTGTCTTATTGAATAAGCTCCTCCGCGTATGTGAAGGTTTGCAACCCGTCGGATCGCGTTCGGCGCTACTGGCCAATCATGCTGGCAACGATCGATGGCTTTGCGGCAGTACGAATTTCTTTCCAAGGCAGAGCGCGGGTGCCCGGCCTACACCAGCATCTCAAAGCGGCCTGATAGATGCCCTTGAACGGCCGTTCGCTCGGCGCAGACGATGCCCGCATTCGCAAGGGCAATCGGGTGTCTGACCCCCGCCTTCCAGGCATTCGAGATAGCGGTGGCAATTAGCATTTCCGGATTTGCAAACATATCGATCAACCCGGTTCCGTGAACGTAGCCCATAGCGATAGTCATAGCTCGGCACAGATCAGGGTTAGTCTCCGTAATAGGAAAGTGCGCAGCGTACATGCGATCCTCACACACTCGCTCCGTCAGAACTTACTATGACCTCCAATGTTCCTAATCCGACAGCTTGGATTCCGATAGCGTCTCTCCAGGCTAGCCGCGACGGCAGTCCGACCCAACCGATAGCATCTGGTCTTTCGTTCTTTAAACAATAGGAACACGAGCCTCGCCTGTGTATTCTCGTCTCAGCCGTCTCGTATAGCCACAGACGGTCCTCGGCCGGGCGGTCCGTTTGACACCATGCAAGCGAGCCGCCCGGTTTTAATTTACCCACGGTGTCCGAGGGGAAGGCCAATCGCTCGCGCCTTTTTACGCAAGGTTGCCCCGGACCGTTTCATAAGCTTAGCAATACGCTCCACCGGCATTCTCTGAATGAATTGTTGGGGACATACCTCCTCCCAGCTAATGCCGCCCGAATGAAAATAAGCTACGATAGCGATTCTGGAGGACACCATGGACACTGAAAAGACCGAGCCAGCCACCGCGGCCGACCAATCCAAGAAGCCCATCATGGAGCAAATGACCGACCTGGTCGCTGGAGCGGCAGGAACATTGGCTGAGGCCGCGGTAAAGACCGTCGCCAAGAAGGCGACCAAAGCGGTTGCGAAGCGCGTGCCGAAATCGGTCAAGAAGGCCGCCAAGAAAGTGAAGGCTGCAGCGGCTAAGAAGACCGCCAAGAAGGCCTCGAAGAAGTCAGCAAACAAGTCGGCGGCCAAGAAGTCTTCGAAAAAGGCCGCGAACAAGTCCGCACCGAAAAAGGCAGCTAAGAAGGCGTCGAAGAAATCCGCCAAAAAGTCAGCTAAGAAGAAAAACAAGAAGTCAAAGCGCTAACGTTCAGCTCTTCTCAGACATTAAAGCGCCCCACATCAACTGGGCGAGAGAGAAACTATGGCGAAGAAATCCAAACGCAAAGACTCTAACGTACCGATGACGGGGCGCCAGATCACGAACGCCATGGCAAAGAAGAAAAAGAAAACCGAAGCTAAGAAGCGCTCTGCAAAAACCGCCAAGAAAAGTGCGAAGAAAGCTCCTAAGAAGAGCAAGAAGACGAGGAAAAAGTCGAGGCGGTGATTTGCCGAGCGCGCCGACGTAGACGCCTGGTCCAACACAAGCAATCGCCAGCGGTCATAGTTGGTTCAGAGAAAAAATCGACGGATGGTCGCATATTGTTGAGTTCGTCCATGGCATTGAATGGCCAAACCGACCCGCAAGCAAGACGACGTGCGCGCCTCAAAGCACCGCTTCGATCAATCCGAGATTTTTTGCTTCCTGCGCTTCCAAGTACCAGTTCGATGGCGCGCGCTTGAGCACTTCATCGAGGCCGACGCTGGAGCCAAGCACCAGATTTTGGAAACCCTCATTCTGAATGGCGATCGAGCACTCGATTTCGTTCAGCGTAGCCTGCACGGTCGCGAGGCAGGTTGTAAGCGGGCCGTCGATCACCAGCTTCTTCGCTAGCTTGCGCTCGTGGATCATCAGCCGCGTGCCGCGGGAGAGATAGCGGTTCTCGCGCATGAAGAAGCTCATAAAGGTGGTCCCGGCAGAATAGATCGCGGCCTTGCCGAGAAACACGAACCGGCGTTGCGGTTCGGTCTCGCTGGCGAAGCGCACGTCCTCACCCATCATGCGTGCGACCTCGAGATCGCCGCCCAGGGTCGACAGTTCGATGACCACAAGATCCTAGCTAGAGGCGCTGTCGAACTGCTGCCGGAAGCTGACATACATGCCGTAATCGACCACCCCCGATAAAGCGACGGCGGGATTCTTGAAAGCGATTGCGGAAAGGGCGGCAGCGGACATCGTGGACCAGTCGTCGGTTTGAGCCGCATGAAACGACAGAGCGCCGCGTTCACGCTGGGCTTGCAGTCAAGGTGTTTGCAACGGAACAGGCCTCCTCTCTAGGGCGCGACCTGCCCGAAAAAAAGACGCAAGCGGGTGCACTTCGCCCGAACCACATCGAAAAGCGCCTCTCGGCCCCGCCACAACGCCGAATTGGGCGGGTTCGTTCCCTTCAGTGGAGATTCATGCGGAAGTACTGCAGCCCAATTTAGCCGCCGTCTACAACAGAGCGTGAAAAGGGGTGCTTCAGTTTTAACACTCTTGCTTGGTTGCAGGAAAGAGACGTCGAACGTCGCTACCCAACGCTCTTGCTGCCAGAGCTCAACGACGTGCCCATCAACGCTTTGCTTAACATGTAGTCTGACTGTCCTGTCATCGGGCGATGAAAACTGAAAATGGCTAACGATCTTCCGATCAGCGCAGAGGACGAAAGCTGATACTCGTGCATCCAGGCCGTTTCTTCAAACAGTCGAAAATCAAGCGCAGTCACGGATGAAGCATCCCGAAAATCGTTGCTTGGCCGCCGGCTTATAACAGCCAATAGGCCCGAAGGTTCCGCGCCGTGGGCTCCGGGCCGAGCAGCGGATAAACGCTTTCGCAGCCGCTGCTCTTGTGGAGCTCATCCCTTAAGCCTCTAAAGCGACCGCTCGCCTCGCACACGCGCGGACCTACTGCTGTCGGCATGCGTAACCTACGCATGATCGCTGACCACCAACCCGCGGAACGCCGCTGCCTTTTGACATCGAGCTGGTGGATTGTTCGAGTTCAGGAACGTCGGCGACGTCGAAGCCTATCTCCGCAGCATGACCGATGGACAGCATTCGAAAAGCCAATGGGGCATTTGCGCTCCGGATGTTCGCCAGTGCGATGCGCGAACCCCCTCTCTCACAGTACGTCCCTATTTAATGTAAAGACAATACAGACCCATGCAAGGCAAGACGCCGACTCAGGAATTCGTTCCGAGGCTTGCCTCCCGTTTGGAACGGCGCCCTGCGTCTTGAATTAACGCCACGTCGTATCGCCCCTGATGTCATGAAACTTGCGATGGTTGGAAGTAGGAACAGGCCTTGGACGGAGGAAGATGATCGCCGGCTGCTTAAATTACGAGACAGCGGCAGATCTTGTCTTTCGATAGCGGTAGCCATGAGACGATCGGTCTCTGCAATTAGAGGCGCCTGTGTATCGTCCAAGCCCGGGCTGCCCGGGCGAAATCCACCTCAAGGAGAAATGATGCGAAGTTTGTCGTTCGAACCCTGCATCCCGACCCGCGCCACCAAGGTCCGTGCGAAGAATTGGCTCCACGAGATCAAGCACGATGGCTATCGGCTGATCGTCCACCGCGAGGGAAAGCGGGTCCGGCCGTTCACCGCAACGCTGCATTTGTGATCGCGGCAACCATCGAAATTCTGTCATAGTGAATGGTCGATCGTAACGCCCACCCCTTGCGAGGTGGGCGCTTCGCTTTAACGATCAGTCTTTCTTGGGTGGCATCGGAGCTGCTGTTAGCATTCGGATGTTCCATTTGCCGTCTGCTTTGACATAGACGGCGGTCCAAGTACCCGATGCATCCAGCGCATCGCCCTTGTCGTTCTTGCCGGTGATGTGGAATTTGCCCACCGCGGCCGGGGTATCATTATCGACCTGCCACACCTCTTCGACCGTGGAATTTAGCTTGTTAAAACCTGCCTTGAAAGTACCGGCATAAGCGGCCGCGACGTCATGCTTCCCGGCTGGGTTGATAAAAACGCCATCCTTGGTGTAGAGCCCGGCAACGCACGCAGGGTCCTGCTTGCCGAAGCAATCCATATAGGCGGAAGCAATTTTGCTGACTTCCTGCTTCATATCATCGGCAGATGCTGGAGCCGAAAACGCAAATGGGATGCTCAATGCCAATAAAACTGAACGTTTCATTCCCATTCCTCCCTACCAGGTGGTGCGAAATTGCACCGTGACGCTCACCGTGATGGGCGCTGCGTTGCAATTCTTTGGTACGACCGCCTGAACGGAGGTGCGGCTAAACTATCGTGAGCGTCGAAGGATATCGCTGACGGTGACTTAGATCAACGGAGGGTTTCAAGCGCCAAGCCATGAGACCGGCCGCGCTTCAAAACCGGAACACGCCCTTCGTCCTGGACGGCGAAGCCGTGTTGCTTGGCGTAGATGGCATTTCGAACTTCGACGGCCTGCACAGCCGCAAGCACAATGACGAGGTGCAGTTCTATGCCTCGATATGCTGGTGAGCGACGGCGAAGATGTCCGCAAGCTTCCGCACACCAAGACAAACCTCGCCACGGCTGCTGGCGCGGCGTGTGGACGGCATCTTCATCTCCGCTGGCTCGGGAACGAGCGGCAATGACCGGCGTTGCTGGGGTGTCCGAAAGGACACGTAGGAAACGGACACGGCAACTTACCGGCCTCAGCGCGCTAGCGATGGGGCCGTTTCTTTGGCATCAACCCTCGGAGCCGCGATCACGCAAACGGCCCCCGGCGCGGAGAACGCCACGCTGCACCAAAGGCCGCCAACCCGACGGGGGTTTTCTCCCGGTTGGAGGCTGAGGAGTCACCGGGAGCGCGGAATCGATTCCCGCGACGCCGGTTCGTTCCTAACGCCAAGAAAACGCCCCGCCAGTTGCGGGATTGAAACTCCGGCAGCATGGCGCTGTTACTACCGGCATGGGAAAGAAGGCGCCACCACCGGAAGACGATCCGGAAGACAATTCGCGCACCGAGCAGGCGCGGCAAGTCGCCGAGGAATACGCCACTAGCGAGTTTATCGAGAAGCTGCGGAAGCTTTTCAACTAGAACCCGCCCGAACACCACCACGGCACACGCGCGTGCGGTACCCGCCATGGATGCGTTTTCATGAGCTATCGTGTTGCCACTACCACCGCAAAGTAGCCGAGCGCACCACCATCTGGGGTAGGTGAAATAGCGGGGCCCGGCTACTCGGCCGCACGGCGGTTGCGGCACATCATCCAACGTCTGACTTCTAAATTTGTTGTGTAAAATCATCATCTAAGTAGAATGATTTAATTTTCTATTTGAGGATGCAGCCCGACGAGAAAACCCGCCCATCGCGCAAACGGCCCGCGTAGGTGCACGCCAACGCGGGGCCGCCAAGCCAGTGGGGGTTTTCTCCCGGTTGGCAGGCTGGGGAAGAATCTACCGGGAGCGCAGAATCGATTCTGGCGGCGCCTGATTGTTCCTAGCTCCAAGAAAAAGCCCCGCCTGGTGAAGGCGGGGCTAAGTCAAAGGGTCATCCTTGCGTGTGGCCCGGGGATAGGGCCATCCGGAATTGTATCAGCCTGAACGGCTCAGTCTATCGACATTAGAGGCCAGCGAAGCTGATCGTAATTCAGCTTCGTTAGCCGACAGTGGAAATCACAAATGAACTCCGGCGGCGTGATCAGTCGGCGAAGGCCATCCAATAAACAGCTACAGCCCCTAACCCTGCAACTATAGCCACCAGCCCCCAATTGCGTTTCGTGAGCAGTTCGCACATCTTTGGTTCTCGAAAGGCCTCTGGATCGCGCA
>NZ_JAFCLX010000074.1:0-28941 GCF_018130205.1 Bradyrhizobium sp. AUGA SZCCT0222 | reverse complement strand
GATGAAAACCGAAACGCGAAATTGTCTTCGTCGTCCCGGACAAGCGAAGCGCGATCCGGGACCCATACGCCGCGGCCCATCGGTGAGAGCGCTGGCGTTAGCGACCTTCAGCAACAACAACTGCCGCGGAGTATGGGTCCCGGCCTTCGCCGGGACGACACCGGGCAAGGATGAAAACCGAATCGCGAAATTGTCTTCGTCGTCCCGGACAAGCGAAGCGCGATCCGGGACCCATACGCCGCGGCCTCTCGGTGAGAGCGCTGGCGTTAGCGACCTTCAGCAACAACAACTGCCGCGGCGTATGGGTCCCGGCCTTCGCCGGGACGACACCGGGCAAGGATGAAAACCGAAACGCGAAATTGTCTTCGTCGTCCCGGACAAGCGAAGCGCGATCCGGGACCCATACGCCGCGGCCTCTCGGCGAGAGTGCCGGCGTCAGAGACCTGCTTCAACAACGACTGCCGCGGAGTATGGGTCCCGGCCTTCGCCGGGACGACGCGGAGCAAGGATGAAAACCGAAACGCGAAATTGTCTTCGTCGTCCCGGACAAGCGAAGCGCGATCCGGGACCCATACGCCGCGGCCTCTCGGCGAGAGCGCGGGCGTCAGAGACCTGCTTCAACAACGACTGCCGCGGAGTATGGGTCCCGGCCTTCGCCGGGACGACACCGAATGTGTGGCGAGCTACGAAACCTTCCCAGCGTTGACAGCCTTTTCCAGCCGTTTCGCCAGCACCGCCCAATACGTCGCCGGCCGGAAGCGCTGCAGGAGATCCATGTACCACGCGTCGTTGCCGATCAGAATCCGCGGCTGGTTTTTCTCGATGCCGAGGATGATGCGCTGTGCCGCCGCCGGCGGCGTCGTCTTCGCCACTGCGTCGAAGCGGTCGATCGACTGCGCGCGGCGGGCGTTGTCGGTGACGCCGGTGCCGGTGCGGGAGTTGCGTACGATACTGGTGGCGACGCCGCCGGGATGCACCACCGACAATCGCACTGAACTGTTCGCCATCGCGAGCTCATGCCGCAGGCTTTCCGAAAAGCCGCGCACCGCGAATTTCGCCGCGCTATAGGCGGTCTGGCCGGGCGGGGCGATGATGCCGAAGATCGAGGAGAGATTGACGATATGCGCCTCGCGCTGCTTCGCCAAAATCGGCAGGAACGCGCGCGTGCCGTGCACCGTGCCCCAGAAATTGATGTTGAACAGCCAGTCCATCTGCGCCTGTTCGATCTCGCTGAACTGTCCGAGCAATGCGACGCCGGCATTGTTGATCACGATGTTCAGCCTGGGATGCGCGGCGCTGGCGGCTTCAGCGAATTCCGCGATCTGGCCGGGCTCGCCGACATCGACGCGGTGCGTGGTGACCTTGCGCTGGTGCGCCTTCGCGATCTCGGTCTTGGCGATCTCGGCGGCGACCTGCTGCAGCCCGGCCTCGTCGCGGTCGGCCAGTGCGAGATCGCAGCCGCGCGCGGCCAGTTCAAGCGCCAAAGCGCGGCCGATGCCGCTGGCCGCGCCGGTCACGGCGGCGGCCGATCCATTGATGGCAGTCATGCGAGGTCAGCTCCGACAGGTGAGAAAACAGGCAGGCGCGCGTTGCGGCGCGGGTTCCCGCATCTTTCGCAAATTGGAACCGAACATAAAGCGATTTTCGGCTTTAACCCCCGTTAGGTTGATGAATACCCATTCAGGAGGGCGACTCATGGGACAATCAAAACCCTTTCGTGCGACCGCACTCGTTGTCGAAGACGATCCGAAGCAGCGGGAAATGATCTGCCTGTTGCTGGAAGAAAGCGACATGGACGTGATCGAGTGCGAAAGCGCGGAGGCCGCCGAACTGGTGCTGGAGGAGGCGGGGGCGAGCCTCGTGCTTGTCATGACCGACGTCCAGCTCGCCGGCCACAAGAACGGCGTGGAGCTCGCGCATCTCGCCAAGAACATCAATCCGGACATCGATGTGATCGTGACCTCCGGCAAACCGCTGCGGCAGCAGTTGCCGGATGGCGCCAGATTCTGGGCGAAGCCCTGGGCGCCGCTGGATGTGATCCGCGAGGCGGAAAGGATGTCGATCGCCTGGAGCCGGATGGGCGAGGCGTAGCTGACGTCGAGCGTAACCAACGGCTTCGTGATCCCAGGGTTTCGGGTGCGCTGCTTTCGCAACCGGCCGCGGCATGATATGGCCGACCGGCGCCGCTTTCGCAGCCAATGGGGTCTCGTTGATGACATGGTCCTTCCTGCTCACCACGCTGATCGTGGTCGCATCCCCCGGCACCGGCGTGCTCTACACGCTGGCGGTGGCGCTGACGCAAGGCGGCCGCGCCTCGATCGCCGCCGCCTTCGGCTGCACGCTCGGGATCCTGCCGCAGATGCTGGCCGCGATGCTCGGGCTTGCCGCCGTGCTGCATACCAGCGCATTGGCGTTCGCGGTGTTGAAATGGTGCGGCGTGGTCTATCTGCTCTTCATGGCCTGGCAGGCGCTGCGCGAAACCGGTGTGCTTGCGATCGACGCCCGGCCGGCGCCGGGGCGATCGAGCCGGCGGGTGATCGTCACGGCCGTCCTGATCAACATCCTCAACCCAAAACTCTCGATCTTTTTCCTCGCCTTCCTGCCGCAGTTCATCGCGGTGGATGAGGCCTATCCCCTGGCGCGGATGCTGGAATTGAGCGGGGTCTTCATGGCGATGACGTTTGCGGTGTTCGCGCTCTACGGCCTGTTCGCGGCCGGCGTCCGCGACCGCGTCATTACCCGGCCGAGGGTAATGGCCTGGCTGCGCCGCAGCTTCGCGGCGGGATTTGCCGCGCTGGGCGCGAAGTTGGCGTTTGCGGAGAGATAGAATCAGGGCACAAATGTTACGGGTACAAAAAAGCGGGCCCGAGGCCCGCTGCTTTCGAAATCGAATGGTTTTGCAATTGGGAGGCTTGAAAGTGAAAGCCTTGAACGTACGTAAAGCCTTGAACGTAAGTAGAGCCTTGAAAGTGAAGCCTTGAAAGTGGGGGCCTTGAAGGTGGAAGCCCGGGCGGAACTGAGCGCCCCACCCGGGCCAAAATTCACTTCTTCGACTTCTTGGCCTTCTTCACCTTCTTCGCCTTTTTCGCCTTCTTCGCTTTCTTAGCCATAGTAAATCCTCTCAAGGTTTTAATGGATTGAAACGCGACTCCGAGGCATGCTTGGCGGAGGGCCAACCTCGCAACATCCTCGATTGCAATTGCAACAGATTCGCGGCGCGATGCCGCGTGCTGTCACGTCGCCGTCATCACGTTATCCACAGGTGTTATGCATTTTGATGTGCTTTTCCGCCAAAACGCCGTTCGGTAGCGCCGATCGCGCGGCGCGCGTCATGCTTAACGATGCCCCAACGCGCGCGCTCTTCATCAATTTAAAACCACGGTATTGATTACCCGGCGACGGTGAGAGTCCGTTAAGCGAGAAGGGCGCACCTTGTCCGTAAGACAACGGGGATTGTCGATCGGGGAAATGCCCGCGGAGGTGCAAGCCTTGAGCGATCTGATGGGGCGATCTAACAGGGGAGACGGGGCCGCAAACGTCCCGGACACGCGATGCTGAGCGTTCCGACGCTGTGGACGGTGTTCGTCATCAATTTTCTCGCGCTGGGTCTGATCTGGGCCTACGTGATCCGCAGCTATCCGTCGTTCTATGCCGCGCGATACTGGACCGGCTCCTCGTTCATGGCGGCGGCAGGCGCGGCCGTGGCGATGCTGCGCGTCGTGACCGACGCACTCTGGCCGCTGCTCGGCGCGGGCACCGCAATGATTTTCGCGCTCTGCCTCGCCGCGATGGGCGTCCAGAAATTCTTCGAAAAGCCGGTGTCGTGGCGCGCCACCTGGCTGGTCATGGGGCTGAGCTTCGCCGGCCTTTGCTTTTTCATGTTCGCCTATGACAGCGCGCCGGCGCGCATCACCATCTTCACCATCGCCCAGGTACTTCCGCTGGCGCTGAGCATCAAATTGCTGCTGACCCCGCATCACGGCCGTGTCAATCCGGGCGCGCGGCTGGCTGCCATCGTCGCCAGCCTCATCATCGTCATCTATGGAGTCCGGCTGGTCGGCGGCATCTTCGCCAACGTCAACTACATGCATTTCAGCCCGGTGCAGTCGGGCATGATCCTGGTGATGGTGTTCCTGTCGATGGCGCTGAATTTCGGCTTCCTGCTGATGGCGATGGACCATCTGCGCAGCGAAGTCGCCGATCTGGCGCTGCTCGACGACCTCACCGGCGTCGGCAACCGCCGCCATTTGGTGCAGCGCCTGACTGAGGAATGCGCCCGCTCGGAGCGCAGCAACCAGCCGTTCGCGCTGCTGGTGATCGACCTCGACGGCTTCAAGGGCATCAACGACACCTACGGCCACGCCGCCGGCGACGCCTGCCTGCAGCATTTCACCCTGATGGCGCAAACCCGACTGCGCCCCGGCGACATGCTGGCGCGGTCGGGCGGCGACGAGTTCTGCATCGTGCTGCCGTCCTCGACCTTGCGCGAGGGCGCGATGATCGCGCGCCGGGTGCTGGAAGTATGCCGCGCCGATGCCGAGCAATGCATGGGCAAGGATATTCCGATCTCGGTCTCGATCGGCGTCGCACAGTGGACGCGGGAGATGGGGGCGTTCCCCGACCGTCTGATTGCGGCCGCCGACCATGCGCTCTACGACGCCAAGAAGGGCGGCCGCAATTGCTTTGCGACCTACGAGCCCGCGCCACCGCTGGCGCCCGGGATCGAAATATCCGTGCTGGCGGATGCGAGCTTGCGCAAGCGCGCCTGAACCATGTTACTCAAGGGGTCGTCATTGGATCCCGCCGTATGAAGCTCCGCCGCCTTGCGATTGCGCTCTGCGCCATCGCGTTCACTCTTCCCGCTGCTGCCCAAACGCCAGACCTCGCCACCATCGCGCGATCGTCCGGCACGCCCGAGATTCCGGGGTTGAAGATAGTCTGGCTGGCGCCATGGGGCGACGTTGCAAAGGCGCATCCCTGGCGCAACATCATCGTGCACCAGACCGAAGGCCCGGCCGGCTCGGCCCGCGGCGGTGCGCAGGCGCAATTCAAAAATCCGACGCGGCGCGGCGTCATGGTCTGGGTCGAAACCGACGGCACCGTGTACTGGGCGGTGCCGGAAAATCTGGTGCCGACCCATGGCGACGGCGGCAACCGCAACGACAACAAATACATCGACAACCGCCCGACCTTTCGTCAGGTGGTCGGCAACAATTCGGTCGGCGTGGAATTCGCCGGCAATTTTCCCGACGTGACGCGCGGCCCCACCGAGGCGCAGGTGGCGGCGTGGCGTATCCTGGTCAAGGTACTGCGCGCGCGTTACGGCATCCCGCTGACGCGGGTCTATGCGCATAACTGGATCGACTTCAAGGACGCCCGGTATTGCGAAGGCTGCGAGCTTGCAAAGCTGGCGCGGGAGTGGGGCGAGTAAGCTCTCAGTCTCGGCGTGCTGCTGGAGCACGTTGAACCAGTCCACCAGTATTGCGGATTATCTGCGGCGTATTGTTGGAGGCCGGCGGTCTCTCAACTCGTCGTCCCGGCCTTGAGCTCAGATGTGCAATTGCACATCGGGGGACCCATAGCCACAAATCTTCATTGATGCGACGTGGCAAGAAAGGCAACTAACACTGCCTATCTCACATCTGCTGCGGCGTATGGGTCCCCGCCTTCGCGGGGACGACAGCGTTGGGTGGCGAGCCACTCCAAACAACAAAAAAGCCGGCGTTGCCGCCGGCTTTCGTCGTTCATTGGCTTGGCCGCGAAACTAGTGCGCGGCTTCGAGCACGGCGGCTTCCTGCCGGGCAATCGTGCCCTTGACGGCCGACTGCACCTTCTCGAAAGCGCGGACCTCGATCTGCCGCACGCGCTCGCGCGACACGCCGAATTCGGCGGCGAGGTCTTCCAGCGTCATCGGCTCTTCCGCCAGACGCCGCGCCTCGAAGATGCGGCGTTCGCGCGGGTTGAGCACACCAATGGCGCCGTTCAGCGCCTGCCGGCGATGATCGAACTCCTCGTGTTCAGCCATGATGGCTTCCTGGTTGGGCGAATTATCGACCAGCCAGTCCTGCCATTCGCCGGCTTCACCGTCGTCGCGGATCGGAGCGTTGAGCGACGCGTCGCCACCGAGGCGGCGGTTCATGTCGATCACGTCCTGATTCGTCACGCCGAGGCGCTTGGCAATGATCGCCACCTGATCGGGGCGGAGATCGCCCTCGTCCAGCGCGGAGATCTTGCTCTTCGCCTTGCGCAGGTTGAAGAACAGCTTTTTCTGGTTCGCGGTGGTGCCCATTTTCACGAGCGACCAGGAACGCAGAATGTACTCTTGTATTGACGCCTTGATCCACCACATGGCGTAGGTAGCGAGTCGGAAGCCCTTTTCGGGTTCGAACCGCTTGACCGCCTGCATCAGGCCGACATTGCCTTCCGAGACGACCTCGGAAATAGGCAGGCCGTAGCCGCGATAGCCCATGGCGATCTTGGCGACGAGCCGGAGATGGCTGGTGACAAGGTGATGTGCCGCGTCGCGATCGTCATGTTCACGCCAACGCTTGGCGAACATGTATTCCTGCTGGGGTTCCAGCATCGGAAATTTGCGGATCTCGGCGAGGTATCTAGAAAGGCCGGATTCTCCATTGAGAACCGGCAACGTAGCTGTACGGGCCATTGAGCGCCCTCCAGTGGTTCAGGCCCCCGATAGCGGCGGGCCCGGCAGGTGATCGCTGTGTTAAAGCCGACCAGGCTGCGATGTTCCGCGCTGGATATTCAGCGCAGGTGCAACATACACCAAATGGGCGCCGATAGGGAAGGAATGCTGACGTCACGTCCCCGTGTGCCTGCCATAACCTATTGGCATAGCATCGCTTTTCTGAATCGGCTGCGTCATAGCGCCGCTTCGAGGCTGCCCTGCAGGAGAAGCAAATCCTCCGGTAGGGCCGCCTCCCAGTGCAAAAGCTCTCCGGTCCGAGGATGTTCCAAGGTAAGCAGGTAGGCGTGCAGGGCCTGCCGGCCGAGCGCGGCCAGGGCAGCCTGACCTCCGGGCCCGAGCTGGCCGGCCTTGGTCTTGAAGTGCGGGCCATAGACCGCATCGCCCATCAGGGGGTGGCCGATATGGGAAAGATGCACCCGGATCTGATGGGTCCGTCCGGTCTCGAGCTGGCAGGCCAGCAGTGAGGCGACCGGTTTGCCGTCCCGACCATTGAAGGCCGCCTGCAGCTCCCAATGAGTAACCGCTTCACGGCCGCTGTCGCGGACCGCCATTTTCTCGCGGGCAAAGGGATGCCGGTCGATCGGCGCATTGACCGTGCCGCGCTGGCGGTTCGGCACGCCCCAGATAAAGGCCATATAGCCGCGCCGCATTGGGCCGGTACGGCCATGGTCGGCGAATTGCGCCGTCAGCGATTGATGCGCGCGGTCGTTTTTGGCGACGACCATCAACCCCGTCGTGTCTTTGTCGAGCCGGTGCACGATGCCCGGACGGCGGACGCCGCCGATGCCGGAAAGGCTTGCGCCGCAATGGCCAATCAGCGCGTTGACGAGCGTGCCGGTTTCATGGCCGGCAGCGGGATGTACGACCAGGCCCTTTGGCTTGTCGATGACGATAATGTCCTCATCCTCGAACACGATATCGAGCGCGATATCCTCGCCCTTTGGCTCGGGCGGGGTGGCCTCCGGGACGTCGATTGTGATCGTATCGCCTTTGGCAACATGATAAGCGGGGTCGCGAATTGCGGCGCCCTTGGCGGTGACGGAACCGGCGAGGATCAACGCCTTCAGGCGGGACCGCGACAGTTCGGGGCGAAGCACCGCGAGCACACGGTCGAGCCGGGGCGATCCTTCGTCGCCGCCGACCGTGACCTCCAGCCGCTCGCCGTTATTCGAAGACGTGACTTGTTCCAAAGAAGAGCCTTTGCATGACTGATACCGTTGCGCCCGAACCGACCCCCGAACAGGCCGCGCTGTTTGCGCGGGTGCGGCGGATGATGCTGATCGCAGGCCTGACCTCGGCGCTCGCCGTCGCCATCGTCCTGACCGCCATCGGCTATCGTCTTTATCGCAGCGAGGGAAGCCCCGCAGCGATATCAGATACCACGGCGAGCTTGCCGAAAGGCGCCCGTATCGTGTCCACCGGCGTCGCCGGCGACCGGCTGGTCGTGACCCTCGATATCGGCGGCGTAACTGAAATCCGCACATTTGATGCAAAGACGCTGAAACCTGTTGGGCAGCTGAAATTCGTGAGCGAGCCCTGAGCGGAGCGATCAACGGCCGCTCGTCGAACTCAACTTCAGAATGCAAGGTGATTTTTCGCGTAGCAGCAACGCTGGCAAGTTGGACGCTCGCCATTTTTTTGGCTGAGTTACACGCTCAGCTTGCGCCATGTCGGAATCCAACCCTAGCGCCGCGGTTCCCATCGACGACATCGTCGAACACGATGGCGCGGTTTCATGTTCCGATCCAACGCGGCGTGCGATGCTGCTGACGGCGCTTGCGACTTGCGCCTGTCTTGCTGCTCCAGAGCCCTCCGTTGCGGAGGATGATCAGCCCGGCAGCAATCTGCGGCCGCAAAAAGCCGACACGCTGGTGTTCTCTGAAGGCGACCACGCCGGTGAGGCCATCAAGCCTGAGGATTTGAAGCTTGGCGGGCCTCCCGTGCGCGCGTGGCCAAGGGACCCCAAGACCGCCGTGATCCGCAAGGGCTCGCGGTTGAACGAGCTCTTGGTGGTCAGGCTCGATCCTGCCGAACTCGATGATGACACGCGATCACGCAGCGCCGACGGCATCGTCGCCTATTCGCTGATCTGTTCGCACACGGGATGCCCCGTCACCGGCTGGGTGAAACAGGCGTCGGGCGACAAGCTCGTGTTCAAATGTGCCTGCCACAACTCCGAATATGATCCGCGGGAAAGCGCAAAAGTCCTGTTCGGGCCTGCGCCGCGGCGCCTGGCGGCGCTTCCGCTTGCGATCACGGGCGGTGCACTCACCGTCACCGCAACATTCATTGGAAAGGTAGGTACCTAACTCAAAGACGAAGCCGCATCGGGTATTCGCACGACCATGGAATGAATCAAAAACAAAAACAGGGAGGTTGCGTCTCATGACCACGAAGCATTGGTTATTGTCGAGCTCTGTCGCATTCACGTGCCTTGTCTCAGCCGCCGCCGGCGCTGCACCGATCGAGAAATACGATCCGGTGACGTCGGCCCGCCTCGAAAAGCCCGAACCCGGCAACTGGATGCTGTATCGCCGGACCTATGACGGGCAGGGCTACAGCCCGCTCGACCAGATCAACACTTCGAACGTAAAAGACCTCACGCCGGTATGGACCTTCTCGACCGGTGTGGTCGAAGGCCATGAGGCGCCGCCGATCGTCAACAATGGCGTGATGTTCATCGCGACCCCGATGGGGCAGGTGATCGCGCTCAATGCCAAGACCGGCGACGAGTACTGGCGATACAAGCGCCAGCTTCCCGACGATCTCTTTCAATTGCATCCGACCAACCGCGGCGTCGGATTGTGGCAGGACAAGTTGTATCTCGCGACCACCGACGATCACGTCGTCGCGCTCGACGCCAAGACCGGCAAGGTGCTGTGGGACACCAAGGTTCAGGACTACAAGAAGGGTCAGTACCTGACGCTGATGCCGCTGATCGTCGACGGCAAGGTGATCGTCGGCGGTTCCGGCGGTGAATTCGGCGTGCGCGGATATGTTGTCGCGTACGATGCCGAGAACGGCAAGGAACTGTGGCGCACCTTTACGATTCCGGGTCCAGGCGAGCCCGGGCACGAAACCTGGACCGGTGACGACTGGAAATCGGGCGGCGCGCCGGCCTGGATGACCGGCAACTACGACATCGAAACCAAGACCATCTACTGGGGCACCGGCAACGCCGCACCCTGGCCGGGCAATACTCATCCCGGCGACAATCTCTACTCGACCTCGGTGCTCGCGCTCGCCCCCGAGAACGGAAGGATAAAGACATACTTCCAGTACCATCAAAACGATTCATGGGACTGGGACGAGGTCGAGGCGCCGATGCTGGTCGACCTGCAAAAGGACGGTCGGACCATCAAGAGCCTGATACATCCCGGCCGCAACGCGATCTTCTGGGTGCTCGAGCGCAAGGCGGACAAGATCAACTACGTCAGCGGCTGGCCTTTTGTTCACACCGACGTCTGGAAAGGAATCGAGCCGGAGACCGGCAGGCCGATCGTCGATCCCGCGCACAAGCCGGTGATTGGCAAGCGGGTCGAGTTCTGTCCGTCGCTGTGGGGCGGCAAGGATTGGCCGTCGGCGGCCTATAGCCAGAAGACCGGCCTGGTCTACGTGCCCGCCAACGAGAATTTCTGCGGCGGCTTCACCGGCGAGAAAGTGCCGCTGGTTGCGGGCCAGCTTTGGCTCGGCACCAAGCCCGAGGACATCGGCCTGAAGGTTCGCCCCGGCGCTGATCATTTTGGCGAACTGCAGGCGTGGGATCCGGCCACCGGGAAAAAGGTCTGGCAGCAGAATTTCCCCAAATCCCAATTGTTCGGCTCGGTGACTGCGACGGCGGGTGACCTCGTTTTCGTTGGCGGCACCAACGACCGCATGTTCCGTGCCTACCACGCCAAGACGGGCGAGAAGTTGTGGGAGCAGAAGACCAACTCCGGCATCGTGGGCATGCCGATCGCCTATGAGGTCGATGGCACGCAATATATCGCCGTGCAGTCCGGCTGGGGCGTCGACGCGCAGCGCATCCAGGACGCGCTGGCGACCCAGAATAACGTGGGCATCGAGAACAACGTGCCGCAAGGCGGGGTCGTCTGGGTATTCGCCGTCAAGAAGTGACGGCTCTCTTCCCTCGTCATTCCGGGGCGATGCGCAGCATCGACCCCGGAATCTCGAGATTCCCCGATGCGCAATTGCGCATTTGAGGTCTGGTGCCAACGCACCATCCCGGAATGACGGCAGTTAACCCGCTAACGCAACGCGAACAGAAATCGGCGGACTGAGTGACAATGGAAAGCGGCGGGTTGAACCCGCCGCTTTCGATTTCAAGTCATTTGCCCTTGGAATCGACCTTCGACTTTTCGGTTTCGTTCATCTGCTTGATGGTCGGGTCCCGGCTGGCTTCGCCGGTGGTTTGCGTTGTCGTGGCTGCTGGCCCGCTGCTTGGAATCGAAGTCTGGCCCGCGGGCGTTTTTGCCGGCCGGGTTGCCGTTGTGTCCGGCGCGGCGTTGGTCTGGGCGTTCGCTGCCTGCATGTCAAAAAGAAGGACGCTCGACAGCATGGCTGCCGCGAGCGTCCCCAACCTCACCATCGTGATTTTCATCGACATTTTCATCGACCTGGCTCCTGTCAGATCGATGAAAACGGCCACAGCCCTTTAACGTTCCTTGTCACGCCTCCAGTTGCTTGCCGATCGGCAGGCTCCGGATGCGCTTTCCGGTGGCGGCGAAGATCGCATTGATCAGCGCCGGTGCGAACGGCGGCACGCCGGGTTCGCCGACGCCGCTGGGCGGCGTATCGGGCCCCGGCGGCACGATATAGACGTGGGTCACCAGCGGTGACTCGTCCATGCGGATGACAGGGAAATCGTCGAAATTGCCCTGTTGCACCTTGCCGTCCTTGAAGGTGATCTCGCCATGTTTGGCAAGGCTCAGCCCCATGATCGCAGCGCCCTCGATCTGGGACTCGATGCGCTCCGGATTGACATAGGTTCCGCAATCGATCGCGGTATCGACCCTCGGCACCGTGAACTTGCCCTTGTCGTCAACGGCGACCTCGACGATGGTCGCGATGTAGCTGACGAAACTCCGGTGCACGGCGATGCCTAGCCCGTGGCCCTTCGGCACGGACCGTCCCCAGCCGCCCTTGTCCGCGACGAGCTCGACCACCTTGCGAAGGCGGGCGGTGTCGATCGGATAGCTGCCATAGGGCTCGCCGTAGTTCCAGGGGTCCTTCACCGACGACAGGTTGACGAGGCGCGGCGATCCGATCAGCTCCAGCAGCATGTCCTTCGGGTCGCGCTTGGTAGCAGAAGCGATTTCGGCGACCATGGACTGGACCGCGAAGGCGCGCGGGATGTTCGACACCGCACGGAACCAGCCGATGCGGGTATGCGCGGCCGCTTCCGGATTCTCGCATTGCAGGTTGGCGATCTCGAACGGGTTGTCGATCAGTCCCATGCCGAGTTCGAACGGCGCCTCATGCTTCGCACCAGGTGCGAAGGTCGAGGCAATCGTAGGCGCCACGCTGCGGTGCCGCCACGCGATTACCTTGCCGCTCTTGTCCAGCCCGGCCTCGATGCGTTCCACCGAGACGGTGTGCAGGAAGCCGTGACGAACATCGTCCTCCCGCGTCCATTGCACCTTCACGGGCGCACCGAGTTCCTTCGACAGCAGCGCCGCCTCGATCGCGAAATCGCATTTCGATTTGCGCCCGAAGCCGCCGCCGAGCAGCGTGACGTTCACGGTGACGTTGGCGTCGGGGATGCCGAGCGTCTTGGCGACATCTTCGCGCGTGCCGCCGGCACTTTGCACCGGCGCCCAGATTTCGCACCTGTCGCCTTTGACGTCGGCGACCGCGACCGGCGGCTCCATGCTGACATGCGCCAGATGCGGCAAATAATACTCGCCCGTGATCACCTTGTCGGCGCCTTTCAACGCCGCATCGGCGTCGCCTTCCTTGCGCACCACCAGTCCCGGTTTTCGCGCGGCCTCTTCGAGCGAAGCCCGGTAGGCGACCGAGTCGTATTTGCCGTTGGCGCCGTCATCCCAGACGATCTTCAGCGCGTCGCGCCCCTTGATCGCCGCCCCGGTGTTGCGGGCGATCACGGCAACGCCACCGAGCGGCTGGAATTTGGATGGCCACGGCCAGCCCTTGACCTCCAATACCTTCTCGACTCCGGAGACCTTCATCGCTTCCGCCGCGTCGAACGATTTCACCTTGCCGCCGGTTACCGGCGGACGGGCGATGACGGCGTATTTCATGCCCGGCAGACGGATATCGGCGCCGTAATGCGCCTTGCCGACGGTGATGTCCCTGAGGTCGACGATGCCGATCTGGCCCTTGCCGAGATAGCGGAAATCCTTCGGGTCCTTCAGCTTCAAGCCTTCGATACCAGGCACCGATTCCTTGGCGGCATCGGTGGCAAGATCGCCAAAGCCAAGCTTGCGTCCGCTCGCGGCGTGGACCACCTCGTGATTGCGGGCCTTCACCTCGGTCGCGGGCACGCCCCAGCGCTTGGCGGCGGCGGCCTCCAGCATCGAGCGCGCCGAGGCGCCGATCTGGCGCATCGGCATCAGATAATGCCGCGTGCTGCGCGAGCCGTCGGTATCCTGGTTGCCGTATTTGGCCTCGTTGCCGGGCGCCTGCTGAACGCGGACGCGCGACCAGTCGGCTTCCATCTCCTCGGCGACGATCAGCGGCAGGCTGGTCCGCACGCCGGTTCCCATCTCGGCGCGGTGGCCGACGATGGTGACGATGCCGTCGGGCGCGATCGAGACGAACACGCGTGGATCGACCACGGTGCCGTGCGGCATCTTCGATGCGCCGGTCTCATAGGCGGCGAAAGCCGGGCGCGACATCACGGGCGCGGCGAGCGCAAAGCCGCCGGCGATGCCGAGGCCTTTCAGGATGCTGCGGCGGGAAACGTTCTCGACCTTGAGGTGCCGCTCAAAGCCACGGAGTTTTTTGGGATTGGTGAGGATATTCATGATCACACCCCCGTTGACGCGAGATGCACGGCGTTCTCGATGCGCTGGTAACAGCCGCAGCGGCAGATGTTGCCTGCCATCGCTTCGCGGATCTGGTCATGGGAAGGTTTTGGATTGTCCATCAATAGCGCGGCGCCCTGCATGATCTGGCCGGTCTGGCAATAGCCGCATTGCGGGACATTGAGCTGGCGCCAGGCCTTCTGCACCGGGTGATCGCCGGTCGGGTGCAGGCCCTCGATGGTGGTGACGTCGCGGCCGACCACGTCGGAGACCGAGGTGATGCAGGCGCGCACGGCCTGCTTGTCGATGATGACGGTGCACGAGCCGCACAGGGCCTGGCCGCAGCCATATTTGGTTCCCGTCAGTCCCACCTCGTCACGGAGAAACCAGAGTAACGGAAGATCCGGATCGCCATCCCAATTTTGTTCCTGGCCGTTTATCTTCACCTTGATCATGGCTGTCCCTCGCTCTTTTTAAGCTGTTGATCTGTTTGCGGCGCGAGCCGGAACACATTTCCATTCGCTCGGATCGCCGCGCGGGTTTCCCTGCCCAGGGCAATATTCGTGAAGGCATTTTGGTTAAGGCAATTTGCTGTTTGCGGATGTTCCTTTCGCGATCTGGCCGAGGCGCCCCCGGCGTCAGGAATGCCACGATGATGCTATCAGACGTTGACGCCGCGGTGACTTCACAGACAGGTGTTTTGGATTTGCCGTTTGTCGAAAGCAGGGCTCACGGCAGGTTTGCCGGATTTTCCCGCCACAGCGGAAGCCGCGTAACGGAGGAGATCGAGTTCGTTCGCCCGGGTCCTACAGGCTTTCGGTTCAGTCGGGCATATCCCTCGCGTTCGAGACCGACGTGCAGGTCGAGGCGGGCAAAGCGTATTACTTTAATATCGGGGTCCCGAAGACGGGCGCGCCCGGACAGGACCTCGTCAATCAAGCCTATGCCGGTGGCAGCGGACAGCAGATGCGCGCCCAGTCTTCACTGAGTTCCGGATTCTCAGGGGCCGTCTTCTACCGTCTCGACCCCTCGGCCGGCGCCGCCGCCCAGTTGAAGGCGCCCTGAAGCCTGATTTCGATGCCAGACCGCCAAAATCACGCCCGGCCCGCCGCAGATCGCCAAAACCATGGCCTTCAGCGCCTTGCAGCCGGACGATTTCGCGGCTATTCCCTCTGCCGTACGCTCCCTTCGTCTAGCGGTTAGGACGCGGCCCTCTCAAGGCTGAAACAGGGGTTCGATTCCCCTAGGGAGCGCCAGCAAACTCAGGCACTTAGGTAGCCATCAGCCGCGTTCGTTGAATAATGGTTGAATAAGACGCTGGTGAACAGCGGCGAACGCTTGGGGAATTTGCTGCCGACATTAGCAGACTAGCCTCGGCGCGATGCCTCCACTGTCGCTGGCGCATTCGCGAAAAGTTTCCTCGTCGCCCTTGGTGTCCGGAAATATTCAAACCGCCGCTGACGTGCGCTGTCGTACGCGAGCGCCCTCGGATGTTCGCATTGACGTTGCTCGTCGCACAATCAACTCTTGTCCTGTCGAGCTTTGTGCGAATGGGAGGGCCACGTGAGATACAATCGACGAGAGAAAACTGGCGGACAACAGTCACAAGTCAGTCTATCCGCTCCGAAAGCCGCAGAACCGAGTACGATGCCATTCGCCCAGCGGCTCACCTGCACGATTGACGATGCATGCGAAGTGACCGGCTTGGGACGCACGAAGCTTTACGAGTTGATAGGAGCTGGGCGTATCGTCACGACAACGATCGGACGTCGGCGACTAGTAGTGGTGCGCTCACTTCTGGCGCTCCTTGACACCAACATGTCGAACTAATGGACGTGCGACTTAAGGGACCAACCCCACTTTGAACGCGCTTTTCCTCAGGCACTCATTTTGATGAAACGACCGTGCTCCCTTAGCCGGTCGAACTCGTCCGCCCACCACCGCCTCATCCGCACGGCGCTCCTGCCAGAATTCGGCGGCATGGGTATAGGCGCCACGGATTTCATTCGCCTCCTGATGCGCAAGTTGACGTTCGATCGCATCCGCATGTCACTTGCCGCCGCCGACCGGGCGGCAGCGGCTCATGGGCCGGTCCTTGGTAGCGGCGGTGGTTCCCCCGCCGTGGCTGTTGCTATCTGTTCGGACGTGGCCGGGAAGGGCGCTGCTGGAGCGTAGAACGATTTCAAGTCGTCGTGTGTCGACAACGTCTCAGGTCGATACCGGCTCATCTTGTCGTAGACTTGGACCGCCTCCAGATCGAATCGCCTGTAAACCGAGCGATGCATCGTCGCCGCGGAGGCTGGCAGTTTTCGGTTCTCTTTGGCCCAGGTAATGCCTGTCCATTTCGGAATGAAGCTGAATCCGCTGGCTACCTCGTCATGCTGTGGACCCTCTGGATGAGGCCACATGTTAATGACACGATGATCGAACTTGATGCCATCAGGAATAGCCACCGCCCATCGCAACATCCAGTCCAGCGCGATATCGGATAGGCGACTCTCGTTTTCGCAGTAGCTGCCTCCGATGTCGGAGTGGTTTCCTGCAAACCAGACTTGCTCGAACCAGTTGATCCCGTTGGCGTCGCGCGCGGTCGGCTTCGTCGAGGCCCACTTGACGCGCTGAAAATTCTTTCGGTTCTCGTCGATTGAGATCGCGTGCCGCGCATAGCCGACGTTTTCGTTCAGATCGTAGTCGTAAAAGGTCATCCAGAGTTCGTTGAAGTGGATGGTTCGCAACGATTTCTTGCGGTCGTAACCCGGAATCGAGAAGTCGAACTTCAGGTGCGTGTAAACGTAGACCCAGGCCGAACCCAGCACCGCAAGGCCGATGGCTCCGAGGAATACGTTCCAGAACGTGAGGTACCCCAAGATCCACCCCACCCACGGAGCGCCGACGAAGGGCTGAAAGATTTCGCCGGCTAGACCGAGGAAGGCAGCAAAGAAGAGGAACGCCACGACGAAGGCAGCGGTCATGTCGGGGTTGAGGAGGGCCGCGACGGTGTCGAAGACTCCCACGAAGTGCGGATAGACGTTTGCCTTGCCGGGGTCCGCCTTGTCGAAGGCGCCGTATTCGGCGCGGAAGCGCGCCGATATGTCGTCCCTGGCGTCCAGCAGGAACCTTTGGTGGTCCGTCGTATCGGGGGCGGAGCGCTTGCGCGGATAGGTGAACTGGTAGACGTGCTTCACTGCATAAGCCGCAAGCTCCTGCGCCGAACCCGGATCGGTTGGCAGGATGCCATTCGGATCGTTTTTGGGGTGAACCGGGATTCCGCAACGCGCGATGACGCCAGCGAGGCAACGCACGGTATATGCGCCGCGGCTGAACCCGATCAGAAATATCCGATCGCCGGGCCTCCACAGACGGATAAGCGCCGCGTAGCAATCGATGATGTTGCGCGTGATACCAAACCCCGTCGCCTGCGCGATGAAGTTGTGAAGGGCGCGAAAGGCGCGGCCAAATATGTTGGCCCCGTCGGCCTGCGATCCCAGGCCGACATCGTAGAACGCGACTTGTTCGCGCGGATCGATAGAAGAATCAGGGCCGCATCGTGTCGCGCGGTAGAGCTTGTAGACGTTGCTGCGGTCTTCATCGAAACGGAATCCGCCGGCCTGACCGGTTCCATCCGAATAGATTACGACGTTCTTCGCCATGCGTTTACCTCGGGTACGATCGCCGTCCGGCGTAGTGCTGCCGGATCGTGTCCGCGTTGTGGGAAAGGACCCGGAATTTCTTCGAAACGAAATCCTGCTCGGAGGAGATCTCGGTCGTGTTTCCGCGAAAGTTGATGGCGCGATACCGCCCGGTGTGATCTCCGATCGACTTCACGACGACGTCCCCGGTCTTGGTGGTCATCAACCGAATGCCCTGCTCGTACAGCAGATCCCTTATTTCCTGCCTCGGATGGTCGTACTTGTTGTCGAAGTCCGCCGAGCAAATGGCCAGCGCGGGCTCGAGGCGGGTCAAAAAGGCCTTGTTCGTGAACCCGTTGTCGGCACCGTGGTGCGCCAAGATCATCACGTCGGTCTCGGAACGGAGCATTCTAGAGCGTCTCAGTCTGGCCGAAATGCCCGGATCCTCCACGTCACCCAGACTCAGCAGGTTGAAGCTTCCCCTCCTGAAGTGTTTTACGGTCGAATTGTCGTTGGCATTGCTCCCCACGTGAAGAGGGCCGTGAAAGACGTTGGTGAATCCTAGCCGCTGCGATTCGCCGAGGCCGGCGATGAAGGCCGGCGTAATATGTTCGATACGCGGCTTCCTGTTCGTATTGCGTGGACGGTCGCGATAGGCGCCGATGATCTCGATGCATCCTTCACCGTGGTCGGTGTAGGGGTCATATCCGGGACACTGGATCGTCAGCGGCTGGACTAGCTCGAGCAATTCCTGCAGTTCATGACGGTTGCAGTGATCCGAATCCCAACTGGTGATGTCTAGATTGTCCGCAAAGCTCACGCCGCACAGCCTCATCTCGTGTTCAAGTGACGCTCGGCTCAAATCGGTGAGGCGGCCTTCCATAACCGTGAAATGACCGCCAGCGAAAAACGAGAACGAAGAGCCGGGACAGCCCAACTGATAGGCGCGAAACCTGGTGACGACGCTCTTCATCATAGCGAGCAACTCCAAGGCAACGACCGCGGAAACCGCGAAGCGGCGTAGCTGGTGAGGGTCGCGTCCGCCGCTTCGAAACCGTGCCGAGCCAGTCTGTCGAAGGCGCCATCGGACAGCGCCTTCAAATCGGTCGGGTGGTCGGCGGCCGCGCCGGCCTGCTGGTCGGATTGCACCACATCGTAAAAGCCGACGGCCCTGCCGGTCGCGGTCTTCACGTCCATTTCGCGCACGGAGTTGCCCATCCGCACCAAGACGCCCGGTACCGCGCCGGAAGCGAGATCGGCGACTAGCGCTCTGCTGCGCAACGACCTGATCTGATCGCTGGCGACTTCGAAGAGGCGCGGGGACGCCAGCCGGCCTCCCGCGAAAGCAGCAAGTGGCGACCTGACGCCGGGACGGAGCGGGCCGGATGCGTCGCTGCAGATCAGGAAATCAGACCGGATGAGTCCGCGTCCCGGTTTGTGGAATGACTCCAAGCCCAGGTTTTCGTAGACTGCCCCGTCCCAAAGATGAACCGTCTCGTATGGAGGCTGCTTCTTGCGGATCGGCTTGTTGGTGGCGGGGTCGGTTTCCCACCAACCGTTCGACGGAATGGCCAGGCGAAGCGAACCGAGGGCGTAGGGCAAGGCTGCGGAAGCCGCGACGGCGATCGAAAGCGGGACATCGGGAGCGTAGTGCTTTCCGAACTTCCAATCGCCCATCTCGCGCTTCGCAAACCGCCAGTTTTTTCCGGTTTCGAGGCAAGTCGTGTTGATCGTCCAATGCGGCACGTCGGGCAGGTCGGCCAAATAGCCGGCGACACCCCACCGCTTCTCCAGCAACGTTGAAAGTACGGCCGCGCGGTGACGCAGTAGCCGGACATTGAACTCGAGCAGGCCGCGCGCACCTACTGCACCGAAGCCGAAGAGATCGGTCGTCGACAGGAGGTCCCGCAGTTCAGGAAAGATCTTTGCCCTAAATTCGGCTGAAGTCGGCCAACGCATTCCTGCCCGCGAGACGACTGCAGCCGTGATGAGACTGCCGCCGGAAACCGTCGATACATCGGTTACGGATTCCAAAAGCCCGTCGTCTGCGAGCCGCTTCATGACACCGAGATGGAAGGCCGCGGCCCGGACGCCACCGCCCGAGAGGGCAAGACCGATCCGGTTCGATACGGTGGTGACGGTCGCGTCGTTCATGGGCGCGCCTCTCTCACCATCACGGCCGAATAGGTCGATCCGAGCTCATGTCTGGCGGCGGAATGAATACGGATGCCGTCGTCGTTCGCTATCGCCATCAGCGCGGGCACGCCGTTCATGTCGAGCAGGTCGGCAAGCTCGGCAAGCTGCAGAAGGTCCTTCGGGCTTGGTGTCGCCGCGTACCCTTCGGGGTGCGAATGCCATTCCCCGACATAGACGAGTTGGCCGGCGCTCTCCTCGGTCGCACGTGCTATCCTGGCTCGCAAACCAGCGATTCCGCGCTCGAATCCGCTCTCGTCCCCCTCGCTGTCGGCAGGGGCGTCGAGTGCGAGGCCTACGTGGATAGATTGCTCTTCCATGTCCAGCACACCGAGCAGTACGCCGCCGGTTTCTGCGGGAAGCGCCAATATCCGGCATCCCGAGATTGCGGTAGCGACCTGCTCCGAGAGAACGACCGACCAGTCGCCCACCGACAGACGCCGCCAGTCCGCCGAAGCGACCTCGATTCGCCGTACGCTGGCGCCGTCCGTCCTCCAGATCGTGATCTTGCCGCGTGCGTCCTGGAGCGACGCCGCGATCTCCATGGAAATGAGCGATGACAGCAATGCCGCCCGGCTCTCCGGCATGCGATTGGTCGCCTGCCTGCAGGCGCCTGAAAAGGCGATGCTATCTTCCGAGGCGTGAAGATGTCCCGTCAACTCGGGTAGTTCGACGGTCATCGCGTAGTGCTGCGCCTCGAGTTCGAGCAACGACGAAGATCGGTCCGCGGGTTCGATCTGCAGCACGGCGTCGGTGCCGTCGGAATTGAAGAAGAAGGCGACACGGCGCGCACCCGTGTTCGGGTCCAGCGCCAGGAATCGGGACACGGCCACGGATGCGGAGGCGTCCATGACGATGTCGGCGCCTTCCAGCGCGCTCCCGACCGCGGCTTGCGTGGCCGGATCCGCGGAGAGCACGTCTGCGGTCAGGTGACCGGTTCGGTCCGGGTGGCCGCACATGGAGTCGAGTAAGTTCGCGAATGCAGTAGCTTTCGAATGCCCGACCGCGGTTGCGGGCAGGGCGTGCCGAGGAACGTTGTGCGGCAGCAAGTAGTCGCCGTCGATGACGACCCAGGTGAAGAGCCCCTCGCGCGCGAGATTTGCGGCAACGTGGGAGCCGACGGTGCCGGCGCCGACCAACACCGCACGTCGCGTATCGCCGGACCTGCCCGAGACCTGGGATGCCAGCCTTCGGTCGAGCGCGAAATGCACCTCGCCGCATGTGAGTTCAATGGCGTCGGCGCCGGCGCCGTCCGTCGGCTTCAACAACCGGCCGTGGGTCCCGTCGGGCGCCTTGTCGAGGCAACCCAAGGCCACACCGACTTCCGCAACGGTGACCTTGGTCAGGAAAACCTTGAGGTCCAGGATACCGATCTCTCCGTCGCCTTCCCTTGCGATCGGAAACCCGACAAGCAAGCCCAGTCGCCAGCCGAGTTGATCCGGATCCCCGCAGGGGCGCACTCTCCCGTTCCAGGAATTGCTGACCCAGTCGAGGGTCTTGTTGCGCAAATATCCCCGGAGATCCGTCTCCGGCAATTCGTCGGCGAGTTCGCCCAGCGTCCGCGGCGGGAAACGCATCGGGCCCATGCCTCGCCGTGCCGCGGTGAGGGCGATAAGAGCCACTCCCAGCCCCGGAAACGGCTGTCGTGCCGCCGGCGACGACGCGATTAATATTTCCCGGGCAAGTCCGTGATCGGGCCTGTGCAGCGCCAACTCGACCGGGCCCGCGAGAGCCGAGTCCATCATCCCCCTATCGACGATGACGACGGGTCCGGGGGCGACGAACAACGGCTCCGGCGCACGCGCCTGGCCGTGGAGTTCGCCGCGCGCGGTCTTCGCCAACCAAACCTGAATCCGCACGAGAAACTCGCTCGGGGTCCAGTTCAGCTTCCCTTCGCTCCAGGGCCGATCGTCGATACAGAGCGAAACCGGATCCGACCTGTGCCCCGGATACGCATGAGGCACATCCGGGAAATCGTCCCGAAGCGCAAGGATCAGGGGGCCCGCGTCACCGCCAGGGAAATAAAGGGCGACCGTTTCGACGGCCTTCAAGGCATGGACGAAACGTTGCGGCCGGTCGACGTGGATCTGCACCACGATCGTCTCGCTGCCGGTGCAGGCGCGGCGCGCCTCGAGGAAGCGGTAGCCCTGGGTTTCGCCGCCACAGACGAGACGGGCGACCGAGCGCGCGCGCGGCCTTTGCAGGGAGATCCAATCGACCTGTTCCCCGAAGAGATCGTCGAGCGCGCGCAGCGCCATCAGCCGGCCCTCATCGGCTTCGCCGCCGCAAAATCCACCGGAAGCATGGCCATCGCCACGAAAGAGGCGCCAGCGACGGTGATGCTGATCTGGCAGGCCTTGGGATTACGGCGGGGCGAGTTCTCCATCGTCACCTCGAACTGCCCGTCGATCGTCGCGACGACGTCCCGGTAGTAGTTCGCGGCTTGGCGATGGGGCGGCTGGACATCCTTGTCGTCGTCGGACCCCTTGCCGGGGATGATCTCGCTCGTCGACACGATGATCCCGCGCATTTCGGCTTTGTCCTCGCAAAGCCAGCGGACGTCCTCGGTCGGCGTGGTCTTCTCGTTGCCCTTGTCCGCGGAATTCAACGATTTGTAGCTGCAATGATGGGCGATCTTGAAGACATGCCAGCCGAGCCTGTCTTCGTTGCCGTGCTTTTTGGACGCCTCGACGATCTGGCCGATGGTGACGTCGTCGACATCCGACGCGAACAGGACCTTGGTGTCCGTCCCGAATTCACGGAAGGTGGCCTGGAACACCACAGCGTCCTGGTTGCGTTCCTCGACCTCGCGGTCGTTCAGGCGCCAAGCCATCGGATTGTGGATGAATATCTCGACGCCGCCGGCAGCGTTCAGATCATCGTAGCCCGGAACAAGCTTACCGGCATCGGTTACGAGATGAAGCCGGTCCGCCAGCCTGATGCCATTGCGCTTGCAGAAATCCTCGAGCCGTCCCGGGCGCGAGAAGACCCGGATTCCTTTGCCCTCGATGAAGCGATGGCGCGCCTCCTGCCGGATGATTTCGGCATCCCCCTCACAGCCTTCCTCGGTCAGCGCCGCCGCGGGTACCCACAAATCGCGCATCTTGATGCGGCCGTTGCCCTGCCGCGACGCGAACCGCTCGAAATGGAAGAAGTCGCCGGCACGATTCGTGTGGTCCTTGTCCAGATGGGTGAAAATCACGACATCGAAATAGTCGCGCCTCGCGGAACGCAGGTCGGCATCCAAGGCCGTCGGGAGGTCAATGTACGGACTCGACGGATCGCCGGGAGTCCGCATGTCGGCATAGTCGACGAGGATCTTGCGGCCGTCTTTCAGGTCGATGCGGGTACTGTCGGCGTTTCCGAGCGGATGGAAGGTAAGGGTCGCCATTGCGTCCTCCGGACACGGTTTCGGTGGCGGAACTTTACCCCGAGTCCCTCCAGAGGTCACCATACGCAATATTACATTTTTGTAATGTTTGTATTAAGCACATTTTTGTTTGCCAGATTGACGGCGGACTCGAATTCCGATTCTCTCTACGACATGACTGATTTGGAGATCTATCGGATCATCGGCGCCGGATTGGCGGCCCGGAGAAAGAAATTGCGTCTGAAGCAGGCCGAGGTGGCCGAGCAGATCGGACTGACCCGGGCATCGCTCGCGAACATCGAAAGCGGCCGCCAGAAGCTGATGCTGCATCAGATTTACAAGCTGGCAACCGCCCTCAAGGTCGACTCGATCACGGAACTCGTTCCGGCGAGTTTTTCATTCGAGCAGGCGAGCGGCCCGGTGCGGTTGGTGGGTAGCGAGGTCAACGACGTGCAGAAGGCGCAGATCGAACAGTTTATCCGACGAAAAGCCGGAGGCGAGAAATGAGAGAGTTCGCGAAGGAGCAGGCACTTGCCCTTGTCGAGAAACTCGGACTCAAGGCTCCGCCTGTTCCGGTGGAGAAGCTCGCTAAGGCGCTCGGTGTCAGGGTCGAATACAGTCCCTTCGACGACGAACTGTCCGGCATGGCATTCCTGCGCGAAGGCAGGCCGATCATCGGCGTGAATTCAAATCACCATCCCAACAGGCAGCGTTTCACGATCGCGCACGAGCTGGGCCACATAGTCCTTCACCGATCGCATCTCGAGACGGCGGTCATGATAGATAAGAGTAGGAATTTCATCCCACGCGATCCGACCTCGGCGGAGGGTACCGATCCACTCGAGGTCCAGGCGAACGCGTTCGCGTCCGAACTACTGCTGCCGGCGAAGCTGGTCCGACAGGCCCTGGCGGAGCGGCCGGGCGACCTGAACGACGACGATTACCTCATAGCCCTCGCCAAGCGCTTCAGGGTAAGTCTCACCGCATTCCAGTACAGGCTCGAGAACATCTAGGCGGCAAACAGCGTGGCCTTCGTCTTTTACGATGTCGAGACCACCGGTCTGAACAAGCGCTTCGACCAAATTCTCCAATTCGCCGCCGTGAGGACGGACGTCGATCTGGTCGAGACCGAGCGGTTCGAGACGCGATGCCGGCTGATGCCTCAAGTCGTGCCGTCGCCGAAAGCGCTGCATCTCACGGAAACATCGCTCGCCGACGCGACGGACACCTCGCGACCAACCCACTACGGCATGGTCTGCACCATTGCCCGCGTTCTCTCGTCGTGGTCGCCATCCGTGTTCCTGGGCTTCAACTCCATCTCGTTCGACGAGGAATTCCTCCGCCAGGCATTCTACCAATGCCTGCATCCGGTTTTCCTGACCAACACGAACAGAAACGCCCGTGCTGACGTTCTCAATCTTATGCGTGCCGCCGGAACGCTGCATCCCTCGGTCATCCGTCCGGGCGTCGGTGCAGATGGAGCGGATGTCTACAGGCTCGGCCCGCTAGCCGCCGCCAACGGCATCGCACCCGGTAAGGCGCACGATGCCGCTCACGACGTCGACGCGACCCTTGGACTTTGCCGGCTGGTACGAAGCGGCGCACCCGAGCTATGGTCAGCTTTTCTCCGCTTCTCCTCCAAGACTTCCGTTGTCGATTTCGTCAGGGACGAGGATGCTTTCGCTTACTTCGATTTCTACGGCTCCCCGCGCGTTATGCACTTCCTGACCAGGGTGGGCATCAGTCCGCGGGACGGAAACGTTCACTACTGTCTCGACCTGACCGGTGACGTCGATGCATTGAGGAGACTTGACACCCTCGAACTTACGGAACGCATAGCTGTCGAACCTCGGCCCATCCGACGGCTGAAAGTCAACGGGTCTCCGCTCCTCTATCCGCTGTGGGACATAGAGCGGTCGTTGTTCGGCGAAACTTCGGAAGAGGATCTAATGCGATCGGCTTCGTTGGTTAGGTCAGACCCGGACTTCATGGAGAGGCTGACGCAAGCTGCCGCCTCCGCCGAAAAGGTCTATCCGCTCTCCGAGCACGTCGAACAGCAGATCTACGGCGCCGGCTTCTTCTCTGATTCCGACCGCGAAATGTGCAGACAGTTTCACTCCCGCCCGTGGGAGGAGCGACTCGGTCTGGTCGAACGGTTCGATGATCAGCGGTTGAGGCGCCTTGGCCGCAGGTTGATCTATTTTGAAGCCGCCCACTTATTCGAAGAGATCACGCGTCGCGCAATGGACGAAGATATTGCCGCCAGGCGACGCGGCGATGGACGCTACTTGTCGCCCCCGTGGACGACGGTACCCAGTGCCTTGTTGGAACTGGAGTCGATTGACACCCAAATTTCATCTGAGTTCAGGCAAAGCTTCACCGCGATCAAGTAGCGTTCGGCCTACCAAGGTTGCCGCTGCTAAAGATTGGGCGCGGCCCTGTCTCCATGGCACACAAAAGCCGAAACGGGCCGACGGCCGACACCGCTGTCGGTAGTAAACGCTCCGGCCGAGTCCTCCTGCCGGAAATAGGCGGCCTCTCGCAGGAGTTCGGTAAACCAATCAGATCCCAGGATGTCGTTATGTCTAACCTGGTCGATCTCTAAGCGGCGTTCGTTTCTTGTGAGCCCATCCAATGGCCTCATGCAAATCGAGTGATGCTGCAGGCATTTCTACAGCGCACGCTCGTCAGGCCTCTGTTTCTCGAGACCTTTATTTGCGCGGCGCTCGATTTCGCGCCTTACTGTGCCCAACCTTGATAGGTGATTCTTGAACAAGCCATCTCTCAGTCCCGAAGACCTGATGGCGATGATGGCGGACATCGGCGGCCGTACGGATCTGGGACCTATCGTCGCCGAACTAGAGACATGCCTGCGGGATACTCAATCGTTCGATCCGCTCCGGCTTGCGGCCACGTTCGGCGGATTGCTCACAGTGCCGGAGCTTCAAAGCAACTGTCTTCGCCTCGAAGCTCTCGTGCATCTCACGCTCGCCGTAGGCGACGGTCGAAGTAAACCCAACCGAAAGATCGTAGGACGCCTCTTTGAGGAGGCTGGACAAGGAAGGATCGGCTTTAAGGAAGATCCGGCCGAAGATATCTTTGTAACCCTGATCGTGACCCCGCGCGGCGATTTCCGGGTCCTCGAAGGAATTTGGGAGTCTGCGGGCTTCTATCTTCAGCGAATTGTGAACCTCTTGGAGCTTCTGCCGGTTGGAGACCTTGCCAACCAACTTCGTGAACCAGTCTACGCATTGTTACGCTTGTCAGACGTCGTTTGCCAACGAGCGAGCCTTGCCCGTTACCAGCTCGGCAGTGACAAACGAGCCGAGGCGCTGCCAGCCTCGGTATTGAACACGGTCAGTACGTGGGCCGAAATTGTTTCATTTACCGAGGCGGACTTCAAAGAGCACGGCATCGCCCTTGAACATCTGGTGGCTTTCGGATTTCCGGCGGATCAGCGCGCTAGGTTGCCCACGAGGCGATTGGAAATTCTACTTTGGAGCGATTTCCGATCGTGCATCGCAATGGCGAGTTCTGCCTCCTTCTGCCGACGGCGACCAGTGCCGCCATTCGCCGATTCATCACTGAGATGATGGAAAGCATCGATCTTCGAGAGGCCTTCATTGGCTTCCTGGCGATGGAATATGGCAATCTCTTCGGAGATGTCCCGTTGCTCGGCGAGCGCCGGGGTGCTCCGATCGAATTTCAACGAACGGAAGATGGCCTTCTCGCCGGCGTGATGATGGAGGTCGACCCCGGACTGTTCATCAATGTGGTGTTTTTTGTCGATCCTCTGAAGGACTTTGCGCAAGACGGCCTAGTCGGGGAAATACCCGACCTCGATAAACTGTCTAAAGACGTTGAAAAGTGGATAGAGTCCGCAACCGGACCGGCATGTGCCTCACCCGGCTATCGCGCGGGAATGACTCTGCTCGTCGGATGCGGCATCGGTCGCGCAGCCATCCGGTTTCCCGTTCCGCAGTTGCCACACGGCTGGAGTTTCGAGGCCATTAGCGCCCCCGATCTGCACACATTGTGCTGGTTGAACGACTTTAATTCCCTTTCGTTGTGGCGCTTGCTGCAGAGCGAAAAGCGTCTCGACGAATTGGGCGTCACACTTCAGAACGTGAACGGCCTTCTCAATCTCGTTGGTTGGGCGCGTTCGCTGGAAGGTCATCTTGTTCCGCATGGAGACATTCCAGATGAGTTCGGCGAAGACGGCCAACGCGTCACGGTTCTCATAGAACAGAATGCTCTCCGCCGTGTCAGGGCGGCTGTACCGCATTTCTTCGACCTTCACTGCGCACAAACCAGGGATGGGCGATGGCTGAAGCTCCGTAAAGAAGGCAGGTCTATCTTTAAAGAGGACAGCGGCGAGCCCTTCTATTTCGCAGTCGACTGCCGAGGTGACGGTGGTTTCCCGCTGGCTGCGTATGAATCGCCATCGCATGTTTGGTGGTGCGACATGGAGATTGTCGAAGAAGCGGCGCGGCCATTCGCTTACGATCGAATGAGAATGCTGCAAACGTGGCTCTGCAAGAGCGTTCCGGTCATGGAGCGGGCCTTTGCGGGATTACCTGCCGGGCCTCTATCGCTCAAATGTATATTTCAAGGACAGCTCGGCGATAAGGAAGGAAGCGGTAAACGGGCCCGCCTCACATTCGAAGACGCGAAGACGGCAATCGCTTCGTCCATTGACCGCACCGGTGCGACCGTCACTCTCACCATCGATCCCCGCTTCGAAGAGGCGTTGTTCCATCCTGAAAACGTCGCGGAACGAGCTCTTGTCGACTGCCTTCTTGAGAGTTTTGCGGCGCTAGCAGGTCGAAATCTCACAGATCCGAAGCGAGATGCGCTGCTTAAAGAGATCGTGCCCAATGCCCACGCACGGCAGGCTCACGCGTTTCTCGCCGCCACCTTTCGGGATTACGTGCGGGACGCAATTTGGACCGGCCCTGTCACGATCGATGAGGACGACGACGCGTTTCTCAAACTCGGCCTCGGTTGGCGTCAACGCACGCGAGCGCAGGGTGGCGATATCGCAGGAGCACAGGAATGCCTCTCCTATCTCAATCCCCTCGTCGAATTTCTCGAGGATGAAGTCTGCCAGGAGCTTCGCCTGCTCGATCGTCGCTCGGTTCTTTCAATCGTTCTCATGAACCATGAAAGCGCGGCAGCGAATCGGGATAACTGGAAACGTACCGCCGCCGCCGTCCTGGCCTTGCATAACGACAAGACGGCGGCTCGTGACACGATGGTCGAGCGTGAATCGAGTCTCAGTGCGGTTTTCCTAACGTCGCGCGTTCTAATTGAATTTGCGATCTGCGAGTGCCCGCTGGCGGGCGGACGGAGAATTGGCAAGCTCGATCTGTCCGGCCTTATGGCGAAGATCATGATGATCCAAAGGCTCGGCGGCTGGTCGGATGCGATCAGATGGGGTGGCATGGAGCCCCGCTTACGCGTGACGCCTCTCGGCGATATCCACGCCAACTTCTTCTTTTATGACCAAATCCTCGCACCGTTTGCCCGCGTGGCAAGCGACTTGCGCGTCGACGACGACGTCAACTCGTACGCGGACGAATTTGAAGAGATTGAAGCGGTCCGAACGGATACGAGTCCGTGGCCAGATGCGTTCTGGCAAGCTTGGGAGGAAGAGACCGGAGGGACGTTTGATGAAATGCTCAAGTTTCTCGATACTCTGGAGGAAAACGTTCTGAAAACTGGGCGTGCGATAGTTTCTATCAAGAAGAGCCAGTTGCTGGGGTTCTTTGGCGGTGAGACCGCCGTATCGCTGCTTGCCGCGGGCCGCATCGTGGAGAATCTCACTCTTACCAGTAGGCCGCTGTGGCGTACCGTGCCCGATGGGTTCAATGAAAAAGATCGGTTTCCATGGCGTTTTCGTCGGCGGCTTTCTGTGTTGCGAAAACCCCTGATCCAAATTGATCTGCAGGATGATCCGACTTTCATTCTGGCACCAGGCCTAGGTGGTGTGGACACTAGCGCATCCACAGAACGATGGCTGCGAGAGTGACGACGGCCCGGTAATTCCGGGCCGTT
>NZ_JAFCLX010000073.1:0-31081 GCF_018130205.1 Bradyrhizobium sp. AUGA SZCCT0222 | reverse complement strand
CGTCCACCGCAACCCGCCCAACGTCCGTGACGACGGCCGACGCCCTTCTGAGTAGGACGGGATGGGCGAATATATGCCCCTGATTTGTGTTCTGGTAAACAGAAATATTTTTTATTTCGGGGCTTGACACGGTTTCTGGAAACCGGAAGTGATTTGCCCGTCGGGCCAAATTGCCGCAGTTGGCTGCCCGTCCGGGGGACAGGCAAGCTCACATTGAACCTTCAAGCGGCTGCACCACACCAAGGCTGCACAAGCGCGGCTCGCTCCAAGGCGGCGCGGGAGATTTCATGTGATGGATACTGTGATGGATAGTGCCGTACAATCCCGCCGGTTCAGCATTATCGGCAGCGTGACAGGCCTGTTGGCGCTGCTGGTCTCGGCGCTGACGCAATTGGTGCCGGGGATCTATCTTTCCGGGCTCGTCGGTCAGGCGACCTGGAACGAGGTACTCTCAACGGGGGCGGCCGCGCTCGGCGTGATCGCCATCTCTTTCGCCGTCGTCGCGATCATCATGAAGGAAGGAAAGCTGCTGGCAGGTATCGCGGCCGTCCTCGGCTTCGTAGCCATCGCCGTCCAGATATGGTGGGTTCTGCTCATCCTGGCGATCGCGCTCATCATCCTCAATTCGCTCTAAGCCAGATGCCGCTCCCGCGTCGCGATGAAGTCGCGGATTGATTGCGGGATCGGAACCGGCCGATGGGATTTCTGGTCGGTATAGACCCAGACGATTTCCCCGGTCACCAGCGCCTCATGGCCGCCCTTCTGAAAGATCGCGAGCTCGAAGGTAAGGCTTGAATTGCCGATCCGCGCCACCCGCGCGCCGACGTCCAATTCCCAGTCGAACAGCACCGGCGCCTTGTATTCGATCAGCGATTTGACGACATGGAAGTCGATCCCGGTCTTTCGGGAGTCGGCGTACTGGTCGTAGCCGAGCGCGCGGAAATACTCGGTGATGCTGGTGTCGAAATAGGTCAGGTAGTGCGCGTTGAAGACAACGCCCTGCCCGTCGATCTCGGAATAGCGCACCCGGAACGGGTGGAAGAACCAGAACTGGTCGCGTGACATTGAATCCCCTGTAGCGCCTCTTACCGGCTCGTCTCTCGCTTACCCTACACGCTTTAATCCGTTTCAGTACCATCCGTCCCAATGGTCTGCGTAGCGAACGCGGGCGGGAGTCCATGCAACCGCAGCGCTGCCTTCGCGGTGACCTTGCCGACCTCCCCGCTTGCGCTAACCTTGTAGGTGCAGCTGTCGTGCGCCAGCTGCAATGCAGTGAACTCGCCGCCATCCTTTACAAAGAGGCGATCCTGCTCCCGACCACCTTCATCGCGGACCACACCATTATGTGCGGTATAGCGAGCCGAGGTAACGCCGGGATTCTTCATTACGCTTATGTTCAAAACTGCGTTCTTTATGAAATAGACGTCGATGCCGCCGTTGGCTTTGGCGATACGCTCTATCCAGCAGATCGGGGCCGCGAGGGATGGCATTGCCGTCACAACCCAGCAGACCGCGACCAGCAAGCAGGCGACGGCAATTGATCTGATGCGCATTGCTGCCTCCTATGGTGCTGACGCTTAGCCGAGTGGCAACGACATGGCGGGCAGGTCGCTCTACACACCTGCAAGCACGTCTAAAACGGAGTTCGTATCAAACTTTGCCCTAAATCTGAGAATCAAGCATCCGCTGATTCCGATTACGAGCAGATGATTCAGGATCGATAGCCAACGGCGGCTGCCATCATAGATGGAGCCTGAGTATTCCTTCCAATGCCAAGGGAAGAGTTTTACCGTCGGCAAATGCAGCTGCATTTGCTTGTTGAGGATGGCGGGTCCCAGATCCATCAGATCTGGAAAAATAGCTCCCAGAAAGCAGGCGAATAGTATCCATCGTGCTTCCCGATGCGCCAGCATGAAAGCAATGGAGAACAAGATCAGACTGACACCAACATCCAGGACGGAAGGGAGCGGATATTGATGAGAACTCCAATCAAGCAAACCATGCAACAGAACTCCGGCGATGAATCCAATGAGCAGAACGGTCAGACCGGTTGTTGAATGGATCGGCCTCTTCTTGAGCTGAGCCGATAGAACGGCCGCGGTCGCTACGCTGGCCAGGGTGTGAAAGATAACGTTCATGGCTGATCTAGCGCTTAGGATGGTTGGAGCGAAGCGATACCCGTCATTTCGGTTCGTGAACCGGGCGGTGGGTTTCGCTTCGCTCTACCCACCCTACGCACCGATACGCCCCTACGCGCTCGATCGCCTCGATGATGTCCGTTAAGAGGGGGACGAGCGAACGTGCCACCACTAAAACACGCGGATGGCTGTTGCTTCTATCGTCTTCCGGAGCGCCTTGTGCAGGCTGTCGCGCGTCATGATATCAGTCTTGCGGCCGAGAATGCTGGCGGCGCATTCCTTCACGTCCATCAGCTCGTACACGCCAAGCTTGCCCTTTTGATAGTCGAAAAAGAGGTCCACGTCGGAATCATGGTTAGCCTCGCCGCGCGCCGTCGAGCCGAACATGTAAAGATGTTCGACGCCAAGCCGCCTCAAATCGGCTTCGTGCTGCCGCAGCCGGCTAATGGCTTCTTCGCGTTCCATAGCTGCATTGTAGCAAATCCGGGCAGATGGTTCCACGTCTTTCGGTTTCGCGCCGGCATTGCTCCTGGCCGTTAACCTTCCAATCTCTTCTCTCTGCCCAACGCAGGAGCGTGAGCATGATCCCAGATCCACTTGCGGCGCGTAGCGCCGCCATCACTTCCGCGCCAGAAGCGCAAGAATTGACCGTACCGCTGCGGAAATGGGCGCGACGATCGGGATCGAGAACATTGGCTTCAGTTCGCGCGCGGCCTCGCCCAGCGGGCCGCCGCCGATAATGACGGCCTCTGCGCCGTCATCGCTGATGCAGTGACGCACGACATCGGCCAGCGCGTCGCGCAGGCGAAGCTTGTCCTTGACCAACTCCGTGGGGTCCGCGGACGTTATTCGAAGGCCGGTGTATTGCGCCGACAGCCCCAGCAAGGCGACGCGCCGATCAATGGCAGCCTTCAATGCCGGCGTCGTCGTGGCGATCCCAAACCGCCGCCCGCCGGCTGATGCTTCGCGAAAGGCCGATTCAGCGATGCCGACCGCCGGCGTCCGGCATCGCCCCCGGACTTCCGCAAGGCCCGGATCGCCGAACGCCGCGACGATGAAACCATCGTACTTGCCATCGTTCGAGACGGCTATCTCGACGACTTCGTCAGCCGCGGCGGCAAGCGCATCGGGCTCGACAATCATCGGCGGCGCGTGGCGCGCCGTCGCACCGTCAATTTCACACGCTTCGGCCGCAGCCGCTTGCGCGATGCCGACCATCATGGCGGTGGTCGCCGCCGAACTGTTCGGGTTGATCAGCAGGATGCGGCGCATGCGATTCAAGCCGGCTTCGCTACGGGGCACTGCGGCAGCCTGCGTGCTACGCGGCCGACGACAAACTTCGCGATACCCATCATCCCGGTTCGTGAACGAGGCGGTGGGTTTCGCTTCGCTCTACCCACCCTACAGACACGTCACGCGCTCGGCGGCGAGATAGCCGAACAAGAGGCCGAGCCCGAACAGCAGCACGAGGCCCGCCGCGCCGAATTCGATGCCGCGCATGATCAGCGCGCCGCCGCCTTCGCGGCCGGCGCTGAGGCGCTCGGCGAGGCCTCGCGCGGACACCGCGACGATGGCGATGGTCGCGACCGTGATCGCGGTGCCGAGGCCCATCACGAAAGTCGCGGCGATGCCGGCCCAGAACAGGCCCTGCGCCAGCGCGAACACCAAAACCAGGATCGCGCCCGAACAGGGCCGCAGGCCCACGGCGAAGATGGCGCCGAGGCCACGTTGCCAACCGCCGGGGCCGGCAAGCTGGTCCGGCGTCGGGCCGTGGGAATGGCCGCAATGCTCGTCATGGACGTGGTCGTCTGCGTGAGAATGAGCGTCAGCATGAGCGTGCGCGTGGGCATGACCGTGCGCATGGGCGTCAGCGTGCGCGTGGGCATGGTGATGATGTTCATGGTGGTGGTGATCGTGGTGATGGTGATCGTGGCCATGATTGTGCTGATGGCTGGCCGCAGCCGTAGCGGTAGCCATCGCGGGCGCTGGCTTGGCCTGCAGCGCGCGCATGAATCCGCCGCCCTTGGTCCAGACCAGCCGGGCGCCGAACGCCGCGATCAAAGCGTAGCTCGCGATCTCGATCACCTTCTCCGCCCCGCACATCGTCTTGGCGGTAGCGTTGAGCAGCCAGGCGCCGATGCCGACGATCAGCACGGCGACCAGCGCCTGCAACATCGCGGATGCAAACGACAGCACGATGCCGCGCCGCGCGGTCTCGTGATTGGCGACCAGATAGGACGAGATGACAGCCTTGCCGTGGCCGGGACCGGCGGCGTGGAATATCCCGTACGCAAACGAGATCGCCAGCAGGGTCCAGACCGCCGAACCGTCGGACTTGGCGGCGCGGATGGTCGCCGACATCTCGCGATAGAATTCCGATTGTTTTGCGAGCAGCCAGCCGACGATGCCGCCGACCTGCGGCTCAGGAGCCTTGGCCGGCCGGGGGCCGCCGAACGGATTTTGCGCCAACAGGACGTGGAGGGCGCCGTCGACCGCGACAATGGCGGCGAGTGCGACGATCCCGATCAGGAGCGCGTGGGTGAAGCTGGAGCCTTTTCCGTTTCGATCGAATCGAAACGGGGCTCCAGATTCGTTTTCTTGACGCGTTTTCTTGACGCGAACCGGGCCCACTTCGCTGGAAAACGCTTTGGTCACGGGCAATCCACTAAAATCTTGTTGGCGTACATGGCGCCGTAGTTGGAATTGTCGCCGTTCATAAAATTGTTTTCGTTGAGCCGCTGGGCGTTGGCGGTGCCGTCATTGGGCCTGAGAAACTGCAGCTTGCAGTCGGCGGGCGCGCCGACCAGCTTGATCGGGTCCTTCTCCTCGAACTTGAAATCGATGAAGTAGGCAGGATCGAACACTTCCAGCGCGGCCTGTTTGGCCTTGAACGGCGTCTTGGCGGGCAGCATGAAATGCAGCGTCAGCGCGTCCTGCTTGAATTCGAGATAGTAGTCGACCGGCTCCAAGAACCTCTCTTTCTTGCCGTCGGCCCTGGCGAAGGTGAAGTAGCCGAATTCCTTCAGCGACTCGATATTGGTCTGCGCCAGCGGCGCCAGCTCCTCGCGGCTGTAGACGCCCTTTGTCTTCGTCTCGATGCCCTGCAGCGCATAGGTCGAGAACATGTCGTCGAAGGTCCAGGCGTGGCGCACGCCTGAGATCGAGCCGTCAGGGGCGTAGACCACCTCGCTCTTGGCGGTGATCCAGACATGCGGATGGGCCTTTGCCGGGGCAGTGCCGAGCAGCGACGCGACGATCAAGCCCAACAATCCGAACAGTATCCGCGAAACGTCGTCCCGGCGAAGGCCGGGACCCATACGCCGTGTCGTCTCTTTTTGGCAGTGTGGCAAAGACCTTCCTCTCACTACGGGCATCCGGGGTTATGGGTCCCGGCCCCCCGTGCGCAATTGCGCACTAGGCCGGGACGACGGAAGACTTCACGCCGCCTCCGGCGTTTCGAGCAGGCCCCGGCGGCGCAGCAGCGCGTCGGGCTCCGGCTCCCGGCCGCGGAACGCGACATAGGCGTCCTCGGGGTCGCGCGAGCCGCCGGACGAGTAGATGTCGTCGTGCAGGCGTTTTGCGGTGGCGGGGTCGAAGATGTCGCCGGCCTCCTCGAAGGCGCCGAACGCGTCGGCGTCCATCACCTCCGACCACATGTAGCTGTAATAACCCGACGCATAATGGTCGCCGGAGAAGATATGGCCGAATTGCGTGGGCCGGTGCCGCAGCGCGATCTCGGCGGGCATGCCGATTTTCTCCAGCTCCGCCTTCTCGAACGCGCCGACGTCGCGGCTGGCTGATGCCGGCTGGGTGTGGAATTCGAGGTCGATCAGCGCCGAGGAGACGAACTCCACGGTGGCAAAGCCCTGGTTGAATTTGCGCGCGGCCAGGAAGCGGGTGAGCAGTTCGTCCGGCAGCGGCTCGCCGGTCTGGTAGTGTTTTGCGAACTGCCGCAGCACCTGCGGCTGCTCCTGCCAGTGCTCGTAGAGCTGCGAGGGCAGCTCGACGAAGTCGGTGAAAACAGAGGTGCCGGACAGCGAGGGATAGTTCACGTTGGACAGCATGCCGTGCAGCCCGTGGCCGAACTCGTGGAACAGGGTCCGCGCGTCGTCCGGCGACAGCAGCGACGGCTCGCCGTCGGCACCCTTGGCGAAATTGCAGACATTGATCACCAGCGGGGCGATCTCGCCGTCGAGCTTCTGCTGGTCGCGCAGCGAGGTCATCCAGGCGCCGGAGCGCTTTGACGGCCGGGCGAAGTAGTCGCCATAGAACAGCGCCTTGTGCTTGCCATCGGCGCCCTTGACCTCCCAGACCCGGACGTCCGGATGCCAGACCGGGATATCCTTGCGTTCGGCGAAGGTGACGCCGAACAGGCGGGTGGCGCAGTCGAAGGCGGCCTCGATCATGTGGTCGAGCACCAGATACGGCTTGATCGCGGCGTCGTCGAAATTGGCGCGGACCTGGCGCAGCTTTTCGGCGTAGTAGCGCCAGTCCCACGGCGCCAGCGCGAAATTGCCGCCCTCTTCCGCGATCATGGCCTGCAGCGCGTCGCGGTCGGCGAGCGCCCGGGCCCGCGCCGGCTTCCAGACCCGCTCCAGCAGGCTGCGCACCGCCTCGGGCGTCTTGGCCATGGAATCTTCCAGGCGGTAGGCGGCATAGGTCGGGAAGCCCATGATCTTGGCGGCCTCCTCGCGCAGCCCGAGGATCTCCACCACGGTGGCGTTGTTGTCGTTGGCATTGCCATTGTCGCCGCGGGCGGTGAAGGCACGGAACACCTTCTCGCGCAGGTCACGCCGATCGGAGCTCTTCAGGAACGGCTCCACGGAAGAGCGCGACAGCGTCACGATCGCCTTGCCGGGCATCCCGCGCGCCTCGGCGGCGGCCCTGGCGGCGGCGACGAAGGCTTCGGGCAGCCCGCCGCGGTCGTCCTCGCCAAGCTCCATGAACCAGTCCTGCTCATCGCCGAGCAGGTGGTGGCTGAACGAGGTGCCAAGCTCGGCCAGCCGCTCGTTGATCGCGGCCCGGCGCGCCTTGGCGGCTTCGTCGAGGCCGGCGCCGGCGCGGTGGAAGTTGGTGTAGGTGCGTTCCAGCAGCCGGATCTCCTCGCTGCTCAGGCCGAGCGTGGCGCGGTTGTGGTGGAGCATGGCGATGCGGCCGAACAGCACCGCGTTCATCATGATCGGATTCCAGTGCCGCGCCATCCGCGGCGACACTTCCTTGTCGATCTCCAGGATCGCCGGGTTGGAGTGCGCCGACACCAGGTCGTAGAACACGGCGGAGACCTTGGAGAGCAGCTTGCCGGAGCGCTCCAGTGCCGTGATGGTGTTGGCGAAGTCCGGCGCTGCGGGATCGTGGGTGATGGCGGCGACCTCGGCGGCGTGATCGGCAAAGGCCTGCTCGAAAGCCGGCAGGAAGTGCTCAGGGAGAATTTCGGCAAAGGGCGGCGTCTCGAACGGCGTCTGCCACGGCCGCAGCAGCGGATTTGCCGGGGGTTCCGGAGGGGCTGCATTTTGCTGGGTTTCCGACATCACAAGTCCCGTTTCTGCTCTGAAGCCGCTTCAGGCTCCAGGCCTTGTTTTTGACGCGTTTTCTTACCGCAGATTAAGTCTCACTTCGCTCGAAAACGCTCTGAATGATGCGTCAATCTATATCACGCGATACGGCATTTTTGGGCCTTTTAAGCTTGATAGTGGAGGCCTTTTCGGAGAGATTGCGGCCACCCAACAGGACCTGTTTCATGAGCATGCAGCCTTCTTCCGGCGCCAAGAGCGAGATCATCTGGCCGAGCGTCATCACCGTCATCTCGGCGGCGATCCTGATCGGCGCCGAGGTGTTCGGCGCGGCATTCGCCGGCGGCTGGGCGCTCGCGATCCTGCTCGGGCTCTCCGACACCGGCGCGCACATCCTGCAAGCGGTGATGTTCGGCATCGGCGTCGTGATCATGGCCGGCTTCATCCGCCAAGCTCAGCGCATCGAGCCGTTCTGGAAACGCAGCTGACGCGCGAGCTCAAGAAATCACTGCGGCACAGCCGCTTTCGTGACTGCACTTCACGCGACAACACTCCGTAATTTCCCCGAGAAATCTTAACAGCCGTTCATGTTTGATCGCGCTGGCGCTTCTCTCGACGTCGCTCAGCGCGTGCCGAGAACCATTTTGTAAGTACGCGCGCGGAAACTTGTCCCCAGCCTAAAAAAAATGTTGCGTCACAGATTCAAAAGCCTTATTTCCAGCCTTGCCCAATTTCGCACGTGCCTGTGGTCGTGTGTCAGTCGGTAGGTATCCGGACAAGAGGCCGGACAGCCGCCAAGGGATGAAGAACCGAGGGTCGCTCAGGTGAAAACCTGGGAGGCCAGCATCTCTCTCAAGAGATGCCGTTGAAGGTCTCTGCATCTTTTGCAACCGTGACTGGCAGCCGGAGGCGAACCGGCGCACCCCGCTCTCAACGGGGGACGCGACTTAAAGCAACGACGGATCGGGCTTTTTTGGTCTCTACCGGCATTCCAACGCCGGCGCGGGCTACTGAAAAGGCTTGTCCTTCATTGCCAGGTGTGCGGGCGGGAAATTCCCAACCAATCCACGGCAGCACAGTCTGATCTGAGTCTTTTGGCTTCGTTGCGCCTCCATCGCGCGATGTGGCCGGAGCGCTCTTATCCGACATCAATTTTTTGAACGGATCCCCGTCGCTGGGCCGTTTGGGAGAGTGCTATGACCGAACGTATTCAGGAATTCCTGCGCAACCGCCGCAGCGAGGGCCAGGACACCGAGCCGTGCCTCGTGGTCGACCTCGAAGTCGTGCGCGACAATTACCAGACCTTCGCGAAGGCGTTGCCGGACAGCCGCGTGTTCTACGCGGTGAAGGCAAACCCGTCGCCGGAAGTGCTGCAGCTCCTGGCCTCGATGGGCTCGTGCTTCGACACCGCAACCGTCGCCGAGATCGAAATGGCGCTGGCTGCCGGTGCGACGCCGGACCGCGTCTCCTATGGCAACACGATCAAGAAGGAGCGCGACATCGCGCGTGCCTTCGCGCTCGGCATTCGCCTGTTCGCGGTCGACTGCGCCGCCGAAGTCGAGAAGATCGCCCGCGCCGCGCCCGGCGCCAAGGTGTTCTGCCGCATCCTCTATGATTGCGCCGGCGCCGAGTGGCCGCTGTCGCGCAAGTTCGGCTGCGATCCGGAGATGGCGGTCGACGTGCTCGACCTCGCCAAGCGCCTGGGCCTGGAGCCGTGCGGCATCTCGTTCCATGTCGGCTCGCAGCAGCGCAAGGTGAAGGCGTGGGACCGTGCTTTGTCGATGGCCTCGTCGGTGTTCCGTGACTGCGCCGAGCGCGGGATCAACCTGTCCATGGTCAACATGGGCGGTGGATTCCCGACCAAGTACCTCAAGGACGTTCCTCCGGTCCTGCAATACGGCCGGTCGATCTTCCGCGCGCTGCGCAAGCATTTCGGCAACCAGATCCCGGAAACCATCATCGAGCCGGGACGCGGCATGGTCGGCAATGCCGGCATCATCGAGACCGAAGTCGTTCTGATCTCCAAGAAGAGCGACGAGGACGAGGTGCGCTGGGTGTATCTCGACATCGGCAAGTTCGGCGGTCTCGCCGAGACGATGGACGAGTCGATCCGTTACGCCATCCGCACGCCGCATGACGGCGCGGAGATGACGCCGTGCGTGCTCGCGGGCCCGACCTGCGACAGCGCCGACGTCTTGTACGAGAAGCTGCCGTATCCGCTCCCGGTTACGCTCGAGATCGGCGACAAGCTGCTGATCGAAGGCACCGGCGCCTATACGTCGACCTACTCGTCGGTGGCGTTCAACGGCATCCCGCCGCTGCGGACCTACCACATCTGAAACGGCCGCTCTGAGGCCTGAATAACGGGAGCCGGTGCGCCGGCTCCCACCCCCTATTATTGCGAATTTCGAGACAACGCTCCGCGGCGTGATTTGCCGTTGGAGTGAGGACTGACGTGCCATGACTGCTTTGCGGAAGACCACTATCGCCCTCACCCCGAATGCCGCTCCGTTCGCGATCCGTGCGGAACGGGCTTCGGACGTCGTTGCGCGTGAAGCGCTGCTGGATGCCTGCTTTGGCGCGAATCGCCTTAACCGCACCTGCCAGCGCCTGCGTGACGAACGTGCGCCCGCCGAAGGCCTTGCCTTGTCGGCCGTGGCACGAGGGAAACTGGTGGGCACCGTGCGGTTGTGGCACGTCAGCGCCGGCGGCATCCCGGCGCTCATGCTCGGCCCGCTGGCGGTTGAGGAATCCTCCCGCCAGCTCGGCGTCGGGGCCGCGCTGATGGACCACGCGCTCGCGGCGGCGACGGCGCGTGGCCATCGCACGGTGATCCTGCTCGGCGACGCGCCCTATTACGTCAGGTTCGGCTTCTCGGCCGAAAAGACCGGCGAGCTGTCGCTGCCCGGCCCGTTCGAACGCGACCGCCTGCTCGGCCTCGCGCTGCGCGAGGGCGGGCTCGATGGCGCCTGGGGCATGATCTCGGCGTCCGGCGCGCCAATGCGCAAGGCAAAAGCATCTCGCGCGAAGAAGGCTCTGCAGACCGTACCGCACGCGGCCTGAGCCCTCGCGTCAGAGGGGTTGCGCGGTCCGGCGAAAAGCCCTTAAACCGCGCCAAATCAGCTATTTTCGGATCAGGCCGCAAATCGAGGTTCCGATGCCCCGCCGTCTCATTTCCACCGGTTCGCCGTTCGAGAAGACCGCCGGCTACAGCCGCGCCGTGATCGACGGCGATTTCGCCTTTGTCGCCGGCACCACCGGCTATGACTACACCACCATGACGATGCCTGACGATGTCACGAGCCAGTCACGGAACTGCTTCAAGACCATCGAGGCCGCCTTGAAAGAGGGCGGCTTCGCGATGGCCGACATCGTCCGCGCGACCTACTACATCACCGACCTCAGGGATGCGGATGCCCATTTCGCGGTCTGCGGCGAAGTTCTCGACGATATTCGCCCGGCCGCGACGCTTCTGGTGGTCGCGGGCCTCTACAGGCCCGAGATGAAGATCGAGATCGAAGTGACCGCCAAGCGCCGCAGCGCCTGATCCACCCCTCACCATCTGTCCGCCAGCACTTTCCGGAGAAACCATCCCATGAGCCCCGCCTCGCAGATCTACGCGAAGATCACCGGTCCCATCGTCATGGTCGGCTTCGGCTCCATCGGCAAAGGCACGTTGCCGATGATCGAGCGGCATCTCGATTACGACAAGTCGCGCATCACCGTGATCGATCCCAAGGACGAGGGCCGCAAGGCGCATTGCGAGAAGCACAATGTAAAATTCATCCAGCAGGGCGTGACCAGGGACAATTATCGCGCGTTGCTTACCCCGCTGCTCACCGAAGGCGGCGGCCAGGGTTTCTGCGTCAATCTCTCGGTCGATACCGGCTCCACCGACATCATGGAGCTCTGCAACGAGCTTGGCGCTCTCTACATCGACACTGTCAACGAGCCCTGGCTCGGCTTCTATTTCGATTCTTCGAAGGGCCCGGAGGCGCGCTCCAACTACGCCCTTCGCGAAGCGACGCTGGCCGCCAAGAAGGCGCGCCCCGCGGGCTCGACGACGGCCGTCTCCTGCTGCGGCGCCAATCCCGGCATGGTCTCCTTTTTCGTCAAGCAGGCGCTGCTCAATGTCGCCGCTGATCTGAAGCTCAATGCCCCCAAGCCGAAGACCAAGGCCGAATGGGCGGACCTGATGCGGCAGGCTGGCGTCAAGGGCATCCACATCGCCGAACGCGACACCCAGCGCTCCAAGTCGCCGAAAGAGCCTGATGTCTTCGTCAACACCTGGTCGGTGGAGGGTTTCCTGTCGGAAGGCGTGCAGCCGTCCGAACTCGGTTGGGGCACCCATGAAAAATGGATGCCCGAGAACGCACGTACCCACGAAGCGGGTTGCGGCGCCGCCATCTACCTGATGCAGCCCGGCGCCAACACGCGCGTGCGCACTTGGTGCCCGACCCGCGGCGCGCAGTATGGCTTCCTCGTCACCCACAACGAGTCGATCTCGATCTCCGATTACTTCACGGTGCGTGACGCATCGGGCACGGCGATCTATCGGCCGACCTGCCACTATGCCTATCATCCGGCTGACGATGCCGTGCTGTCGCTGCATGAAATGTTCGGCCGCGCAGCAAAGATGCAGGAAAAGCACCACATCCTCGATGAGAACGAAATCGTCGACGGCATCGACGAACTCGGCGTGCTGCTGTTCGGCCATGACAACAATGCCTACTGGTACGGCTCGCAGCTCTCCATCGAAGAGACCCGCAAACTCGCGCCCTATCAGAACGCCACCGGCCTGCAAGTGACCTCCGCCGTGCTCGGCGGCATGGTGTGGGCGCTGGAAAACCCGAACCAAGGCATCGTCGAAGCCGACGAGATGGATTTCGATCGTCTGCTGGAAATCCAGATGCCGTATCTCGGCCCGGTAAAGGGATACTACACCGACTGGACCCCGCTGACGGATCGGCCGGGCCTGTTCCCGGAAGACATCGATACCTCCGATCCCTGGCAGTTCCGCAACATTCTTGTGCGATAAGGTATGGTTCCACCTCTGATGCAACGCAGCATCAGGGGCCACCGGTCACCGTAACGCTCGCTTAATAAAATCGCGCAATCCTGAAAGGTACCTCTTTTACGAGGACCTTGAGCCGTCCTGCGTCTCTGCGCAGCGACGCCCCCGGTGGAGCGGTGGAAATGCGCGTCTTTATCGCAATCATGCTATCGGCGGTCGTTTTGGCCGGGTGCAAACCTGACAACAACAACGACATCACCGGCTCGATCGATAACTGCGCGCGCAAGCTCTACAGCTCCTACAATCCCAAGGACCTGAAGCAGTGCATCGCCGTGTGCATCTCCTGCCAGCGCGGCGTGATGACGACCTGCTCGACATCGTGCACGCTCAAGGGCGCTCAGTAGAGCGTCACTTCGCCAAACCGTCGAACGCGAGCGACCCTATAAGCCACTCGTCATTCCGGGATGGCCCGAAGGGCCAGACCTCAGGTGCGCAATTGCGCACCGGGGAATCTCGAGATTCCGGGTTCGATGCTCCGCATCGCCCTCAGATGCGCAATTGCGCATCGGGGAATGACGACTGTCACTTCGCCATGTAATCGAACGCCACCTTCCCCAATCCCAGCGTCAGATCAGCCTTGAAATGCAGCGCGGAGACCACTTCGCGCACCGGAAGCCGGGCAACGTCACACAGCGCGTGGGGAAACAGGCCGAGCGCGGCCGGACCGCTCCATGCTTCCTTCAGCGTGATGTCCTCGAGATGGAAGCGCACCAGTTCGCAGATCCGAGGGCTGCCGTCGACATGCGGGATGATCTTGAGAATGAAGTTCGGCGCCTTCATGCCCTTCAGCACGGCGTCATGATCGACCGGGCGATGCTTGTAACCCATGGTGGCGGAGGCACAGAGCACCGAGCCGTAATGCAGCGAGCCGACCAGCACATCGCTCTCGACTTCGATCTTCGGCTTCGCGAGCTTTTTGGGAAATCCCCAGATTTCGCGGCCGCCGGCGATCGGGCCTTCGTCGTCGAGATACATCGCGTGGGTATAAGCGCCCTCCTCGCCGTTGAGACGGACCGGGATCACCTGGCCGGTTTCGGTGTAGTCGCCGAAGCCGGTCGAGTCGGGCATACGGATGAATTCGTATTTGACGACCGGTTCGCTGACTTCGAGCGGCTCCGGCACCAGGGCGCGAAGCACGTCCGGATCGGTCCGGTAGGTGATGATGAAATATTCGCGGTTGAAGAAGCGATAGGGCCCCGGCGGGAAGGACGGGTTGTTCAGCGGCATCGAATACGCGGTTCGTCTGACATCGTCGATCTTCATGGCCTGCCCCATCTGTCGTAGGCGCGGTCGCGCGATGAGGGCGATTATGGGGGAGCTTGATGGCTCAGGCGAGACTGTAAATCCGGCAGCGTCAGTCAAATCGGCGTCAGAGGGCGCTTCATCCCTCCGTCATTCCGGGGCGCGCGAAGCGCGAGCCCGGAATCCATAACCACGATCGTGAGTATGGATTCCGGGCCTGCGCCAAGTGGCGCATCCCGGAATGACGAAAGACTACTTCTGCTTGATCGGCTCGGCCGTTTTCTCGGCCGGTGCCGGCGGCAGCGCGGGCTGGGCGCCCGCCTTCTGCGCGTCGGCATCGGGTCGCGCCGGTTCGGGCGGCACGTTGGACGGCCGGGTGCCGGTCGTCGTCTCCGCGGGCACCGACGGCCTGGTTTCCGCACCCGGCGTCGATTGCAGCGGCTGGGTGGCCTGCGCCATTTGTTGCGGCGGGCGCGCGCGCAACTCGGCCAGCGACAGACCGGACATCACGAGGCCCGTCGTGACCAGCGCGGCCGCAACGAGAAAATCAATCCGGTAGCTGCGCTTGTTCTGATCGGCAGACATATCGTTCACCGCAAGGTTGTTCGCGATGACAACGGCCGGCGTAGCGCATTGTTCCCCGCCCCGCAGCGTGCGGAACCGGGCAATAACAAAACTAATCCTTGGTGCTGACTTCCCAGGTGGCGTGGCGAACGCCGGGCTGGCGCTGCAGATCGACCGCGACCGCATTCAATTCGTTGGGATCGATCGCGGTGGAAACCAGCGTGGCGACGATCTCCAAGAGGTCATCGCCATGCTCGACCACATTGAGTTCAGCGACCGGATATTTTGCATTCTCCAATCGCTCAACCATGTGGTCGCGCATGTCAGGCAACGCCTCCGCACTGACCGCGAGCTTGAAGTAATAAGTCGCCTCGGAAGCGCGTTCGTCGATCGGAATGCGGTTGATGGCGTTGACCAGCGGACGCAGCAGGGTGTTGCCGGCGACCACGAACACGGTCAGCGCCGCCGCCTGGGCCACCATGTCGGCGCCGGCGCAGGCTCCGACCCCGGCCGATCCCCAGAGCGTCGCCGCGGTGTTCAGGCCGCGGACGTTCAGGCCCTCTTTCATGATGACGCCGGCGCCGAGGAAGCCGATCCCCGAGACGACATAGGCGATCACATGTACGGCGCCTTCGGCAGCCTTCAGATGCATCGCAAGATCGACAAAGGCGGCCGCGCCGACAGCAACCAGCACATTGGTGCGCAGGCCGGCCGTCCGCTGCCGGTATTGCCGCTCGGCGCCGATCAGGGTGCCCAGAACGAACGCCGCGGTCAGGCTGACCAGGGTGTCGAGGAAATCGGCGATCTGGAAGGTCGTCAGGAAGCGCATCTCGGCTTTCTAGGGGAGAGAAGTGACGAATCTATCACAGCCTGAACGATCTGGCCCGTTCCGGCGACTAACGGTCGCCGGCCCGCTTCGCTGCGGGCAACGGCGCTCGATTCGCCTGATTTAGCGGAATTGTCATGAAAAGATTGCTTTACGCCGCGATCGCGCTGCTCGGTATTCAGTGCTCGCCCGCATCTGCGGACCAGAACTGCATGACCGGCTATTACCGCACCAAGCAGCCCGCCTGCGTCGACAGCGTGCTGTCGCAAATGCGAGCCGGCCCAAACGCCGATCCCAGTGCCGTCATTGGATTCCTGGCGCAGATCTTCAGCACGTCGCCCGCAGAGAAGCAGCGCATCCTGCAACTTGAAGCCTCTTCTTACGTCAAATCGGTGAAGCTTGTGGCGCTCTACGGCGCCGGCCTCACGGAAGACGCGCAGAAATTTGCCGAGGAAAACCAGATCACAGCCACGCTGCAGAAAATCGAAAAGAACCAGCCTGCCAAACTTGCCGTGGTGCGGCCGTCGTCGAATGCCGCCGACAATGACCTCCTGATCGGCGCTTATATGGCATCCGGTGACACCAGCTTCATTGAAAGAATCCTCGCCAACTTCTCCAGCGCAGATGACGACATGGCGGGCATTGCCATGCGCATGGGATTCATGAAGGGCAAGTTCGGGCCGAACATGACCGCGGAAGGCCGGGACAACGTGATGGCCAAGATGGCCTGCGACAAATACGCGTGCAAAACCGAGCCCGCCAAATTCTTTCGCGTGCTGACATTGGCGAGCGGATTTTGGGCGTTGCAGTCGCTGGCATCAGCCGACGACGGCATCAAGAAGACCTTCTCCGGCTTTTTTGCGAACGATCCTCGCCTGAAAAACCTGTTCGCGGCCGAGCAAGCGGCGTTCGGAAATTACATGACGACGCTCACCATGCTCGCCGTCTTCAAACCCGACCCGAAGGACCGCGACAAGACCGCCGAAAACATGAGCAAGGCCGCTTCGGCCTTCGAAAACCTCGAACCGGCCGGCAAGACGTTTGACCACATCGAGGCTTACGTCAAAGGTGGGAAGAAAGTGAAGTGAGGCGGGCTGCTGCAGCATGATCCACAGACGTCATCCCCGGATGAGCGCATTCGCGCTCACTCGGGAGGCGCGAGCCTTGCGGTGCACTTGCACCGCTGGGCGAGCCTCGAAGGATGGGCCACGGGCCGTATCATCCTTCGAGGCGCGCAAGAGCGCGCACCTCAGGATGACGGAGATAGTGCGAGTTGGCCGCTTCAACCGGCGTGCCTCGCCTCAAGAGCTACAATTCCACCATGCCGGCGTCGCCGTCTTCGGTGCCGAAGGCGAGCAGCGATCCCTTGGGGCTCCAGGCCAGCGCCGAAACCGCGGCGTTGCCCCTCCGGCGCACCAGGATCTCCGCGCCGTCCTCGATCCGCACCATCAGCACGCAACCGTCGCTGTAGCCCGCGGCCAGGATATCATGCTTCGGATGACAGCTGACCGCCGAGACACGCGCCTGCAGCGGCGCCAGCATCGCCGGCTCCTTGCCCATCGGCCCGTCCTTGCTGGTGAACGGCCAGATGATCACGGTATCGGCGCCCGAGGTTGCGAGCCCCTTGCCACCGGCGCTCCAGGCGATCGAGCGGACGCGGCCGGGATAGCCGCTCATGCGCATGTGCCTGTTGTCAGCGAGCCGCCAGCCATGCAGCGCCGGCTCGTGCATCGTGGTGACCAGGAATTTGTTGTCGGGACTGAACGTGACGCCGAGATGCGACCCCGCCCATTCCAGAAATTCCGGGTTCGCTGCCATGTTCGGAAACCACAGCGTCACGCCGTTGTAATGCGCGACCGCCAGCCGCAGGCCCTTCGGCGCAAACGCCAGCCCGCCCACGGTCGAGGGCATGTCAAAGGTTTTCTCTTCACTCTTGCCGCTGCGGACATAGGCGGTCTTGCCGGCTGACCACGCCACCGCGCCGTCGGGATGCAGCGCGACATTGTCGATCCAGCGCCGCTTGGCGTCGGTCGCCAGCACGCTGACCTCGCCTTTGGCGTTAAGCGCGACGAGCTTGCCGTCGTCGCCGCCGGTAACGACGCGCGCACCATCGGATGCCGCGCACAACACCGCGCCGCCGTGGATATCGACACGCGAAATTTCACCGTCGGCGCCGACAATCGCCGCACTCTCCTCAGCGCCGACGAAGACCGCGGTCTCGCCGAGAAAATACACCGACGATATCGGCATGCCGACCGCAAGCGGCCGCACCTTGTCGGTGATCGAAGCAATGGAGGCGCCTTCGCCCGGATCAAACTGTTTCATCACGTGGTGATACAGCTCTCAAAACCGTCGCGGATCATCTGCTCCGGCAATTCGCGACCGATAAAGACAAGCCGGCTTTCGCGCCGTTCGTCATCCTTCCACTTACGTTGATGGTCGCCCTCGAGCATCATGTGCACGCCCTGGAACACGTAGCGGTCGTCATCGTCGCTGAAGGCGAGGATGCCCTTGGAGCGCAGGATCTTCTGCCCTTCGGAGGCGACGAGGTTCTGCAGCCACGGCATGAACTTGGTGGCATCGAGCGGCTTGTCCGTGCGCAGCGACAGCGACTGCATCTCCTCGTCATGGTAATGCTTCAGCCCGCCATGGCTGTGGCTGTGATCATGATGATGGTCATGGCCGTGGTGATGATCGTGATCATGGTGATGATCATGGCCATCGCCGGCATCGAGGAATTCCGGCTCGATCTCGAGAATGCGATCGAGATCGAACGCGCCGCGCTCCAGCACATCAGCCAGCGCCACCTTGCAACGCTCGGTGCGATGCAGTTTTGCGTAAGGGTTGATGCCGCGGATCCGCGCCTCGACTTCGGCGAGTTCGGCTTTGGAAACGAGGTCGGTCTTGTTGAGCACGATGACGTCGGCGAAGGCGATCTGGTTCTTGGCTTCCGGCGCATCCTTCAAACGGTCGCTCAGCCATTTGGCGTCGGCCACGGTGACGACCGCGTCGAGCCGGGCGTTCTTCTGCACGTCCTCGTCGACAAAGAAGGTCTGCGCCACCGGCGCCGGGTCGGCCAAACCGGTGGTCTCGACGATGATGGCGTCGAACTTGCCTTTGCGCTTCATCAGTCCGTCGAGGATGCGCACGAGGTCGCCGCGCACGGTGCAGCAGACGCAGCCATTGTTCATCTCGAACACCTCTTCATCGGCGCCGATGATGAGGTCGTTGTCGATGCCGATTTCGCCGAATTCGTTGACGATGACGGCGTATTTCTTACCGTGGTTTTCCGACAGGATTCGATTCAGCAGAGTGGTTTTGCCGGCGCCGAGATAACCCGTCAGCACGGTCACGGGAATTTTTTGGGACGTCAGTTCAGACATGGCAGCTCCGGGCGGAAATTCGGGCGCGCCGGCAACAGCAGGGAGGCCCCTGCCCCTATTCGCCAAGCGCGCTGGTCAGGGCCTTTATATTGTGCCTGACCATATCAATGTAAGTGGGGGCATCGCCCTTTTCGGCCGTCAAACTGTCCGAATAGAGGGTACCGCCGACCTTGGCACCTGTCTCGGCCGATATCCGCCGGATCAGGCGCGGATCGCTGACATTTTCCAGAAAAACCGCCGGGATCTTGGCGGTCCGGATCTGGGTGATAATACCGGCAATATCGCGGGCGCTGGGCTCGGACTCCGTGGATACGCCGACGGGTGCAATGAATTCGACGCCGTAGGCGGCGGCGAAATAACCGAAGGCGCCGTGAGTCGAAATCACCTTGCGGCGGCCCGCCGGGATCTTTGCGACGGCTTCGCGCGCCTCGCGGTCGAGGGCGTCGAGTTTCGCCAGATAAGCCTCCGCATTGGCGCGAAAACCCTGGGCCGAGGCAGGGTCGGCGGCCGCCAGCGCGTCGCTTATATTGCCGACATAGATTTTGGCGTTGGCGACGGATTGCCAGGCGTGCGGGTCGGCATCCGAGCCGAGCTTGAGCGGCGCGATGCCGGCGGTCGCCGTCACGACGGTAACCTTGCTCCCGGCGGATTTCAGCAGCCGCGGCAGCCAGCCCTCGAAGCCAAGGCCATTGACGAAAATCAGCTTCGCATCGGCGATCTTTTTCGCATCCGCCGGCGTCGGCGAGTAGACATGCGCGTCACCGTCCGCACCGACCAGCGTCGTGACGCTGACACGGTCGCCGCCGACATTGCGGACGAAATCGCCGAGGATGGAGAAGCTGGCGACGACCTTGAGGCGTTCCTGCGCGCTGGCCGGAACGACCGTCGCGATCAGCACCAGACACATGAACCCGAACAAACGCTGCATCGTTACGCCTCGAGATGCCGGCCAGGGAACAGCTGCCGGACCAGGCCGCTGACATTGCCGAACAGGACGGACACCACATAAATCCCCGCCGCGACCAGAATGACCGCGGGGCCTGACGGAATTTTGGTCTGGAACGACAGCACCAGCCCGGCATAGCCCGACACCATGGCACTTGCGACCGCGATGCAGATCATGCCGGTGATGTCGCGCGACCAGAACCGCGCGATGCCCGCGGGCAGGATCATCAGGCCGACGCCGAGCAAAGTGCCGAGCGCGTGAAAACCGTTGACGAGATTGATCACGACCAGCGCCAGAAACGCCAGATGCGCCGGGGCGCCTGCGCGGCTGACGGTGCGCAGGAACACCGGGTCGACGCATTCGATCACCAGCGGGCGATAGATCACGGCCAGCACGAGCAAGGTGATGGTGGCGTTGAAGGCGATCACCAGCAAGGTCTGGTCGTCCATCGCCAGGATGTTGCCGAACAGCACGTGCAGCAGGTCGATATTGGTGCCCTTGATGGAGACGATGGTGACGCCGAGCGCCAGTGACACCAGATAGAACGTCGCCAGCGAGGCGTCTTCCTTCAGCTCGGTGGTGCGCGCGACCACGCCGGCCAGGATCGCGACCGTAAAACCCGCGATCAGGCCGCCGGTCGTCATCGCGAACAGGTTGAGACCGGAGACCAGAAAGCCGATCGCGGCCCCGGGCAGGATCGCATGCGCCATGGCGTCGCCGACGAGGCTCATCCGCCGCAACATCAGGAACACGCCGATCGGCGCTGCGCCCAGCGACAGCGCGATCACGGCGGCGAGTGCGCGGCGCATGAACTCGAATTCGGTGAAAGGCGCGATCAGCGCATCATGGAGCATTGGAGCTAGGCCGCCCGCGAGGGCACATCGGCGGCGCAGGCCGCGGCCCGGTCGTCGAAGGCTTCGCACATCTTCATCGCCACCAAGAGGTTATCCGGCGTCAGCACCTGCGCGGTCGCGCCCCATGCCACCGGCCCACGGGCCAGCAGCAGGGTTTCGGGGAAATGGTTGCGCACCATGTCGAGGTCATGCAGCGCCGCCAGCACGGTGCGGCCTTCGCCATGCCAGCGTTTGACCAGCGCGATCAGGTCCGCTGATGTTTTGGCGTCGATGGCGTTGAACGGCTCGTCCAGCACGATCAGGCGCGCGTCCTGCAGCAGCACGCGGGCGAACAGCATGCGCTGCATCTGGCCGCCGGACAGCGTGCCGATCGGGCGGTTCTCAAAACCGTTGAGACCGACGGCGGCAAGCCCCGCCAAAATCCGCTCGCGCTCTTTCTTGCCCATACCGCCGAAGAAGCCGGTGGAGCGCCACAGTCCGGTGCCGACGAAATCGAACACCGAAATGGGAAAGCTGCGGTCGATGTCGGCGGTCTGCGGCAGATAGGCGATATCCTTGCTGTCGAGCCCGCCCAGCGAGATTGCACCCGACAGGGGTTTCAGGATGCCGGCGAGACCGCGAAACAGCGTCGACTTGCCGGCGCCGTTCGGCCCGATCACCGCGACCAACGCACCCCCGGCGACCTCGAGGTTGAGGTGGTGCACCGCCGGATGCCGGTCATAGCCGAGCGTGACGTTGCTGAATTTGACCTGAGCTTGCTGGATTTGGGTCTGCGCCGCCATGCTCACCTCATCGCCACCAGCACGACCACCCACAGACATGCGCTGACCGCCAGCGCCGCGCCGAGCCGCGCCGCCACCGTCATCCGCAGGATCGACCACGGCGCCGGCTGCGCCGGATGCGGGGTCGACGGGTCGTGGTGATGGGGGTGACCATGGCTGTGGTGGTGGTGCGCATGGTCGTGGGAATGGGAGTGAGACATGCAAAGATGTTATATTATAACATAACCTGAGTCCACGGAAGTGCCCTGCCTCACGGCTTCCCGATCGCCATCGCCAAGGCCGCCGCGAGGAACGGGAACGGCACCGATACCGCGGCGCGGAACCAGACGAAACGCGCCGGCATGAACGGGATTTCCCACAGGATCAGCCGCTGGAAGGCGAACAGCGCCCAGGCGACGACATAGGCGATCACCTGCGGCGAGCCGCCGCCGACCTTCAGCGCCACCGCGCCGATGGAAAAGCCGACCACCGGGCCTCCCGGCGTCAGCCCGCCCGCGATCACGGCCGTGAGCACACCGAGCCAGCCGGAATCCGGACCCAGCCAGCCGGTGATGATTTCGGGGGGAATGACGGCGGCGATGTAGCCGGAGCCGATCACACCGAGCGCGATCCGCGGCACGATGTTGATGAAATCCATTGCGCCCTCGCGCGCCGCCGAAACCACGACGACACGGCCGCGCCGGAACGCGATGATGCCAAGCACGAGCACGGAGCCCCACAGGCTGATGTCGATGATGAGCGCGCTCATCGCCATAACGGCTCGCCCTTCATGACGGCTCACCCTTCATGTCGGCTCGCCCTTGGGATACATCCGCACATAGACGAAGCGCCCGAGCGCGCCGGCCAGGATCGGGATCGGCAGCGAGATCACGATCCGCCACAGCGTGAAATCGGTGCCGAGGATCGGCAATTCCCAGGCGACCGCGCGGCCATAGCCGATCAGCGTCCAGCTCACCACCATCGCGATGGTGGCGCCAAAATCCGCGCCGACCGTGAGCAGCGCCGCCGCCACTGGATAGGCGGTGAACGGCCCGCCCGGCAGGATGGCGCCGAACGCCGTTCCGATCAGCAATCCCTTCAGGCCGGAGTTCGGGCCGAGCGATCGCGACACTTTCTCGTGCGGCAGGATTTCCGTAATGAACGCGCCGAGCAGGCAGCCGGCCAATACGCGCGGCAGGATCTCGCCGAACAGCCAGAGATCATCGGTGAGAATCTTGAGCACGCCGTCGATACCGTCGCGGCGATAGACCAGCGTGGCGCTGACCGCGACCAGCACGGCGATGAAGATCATCGACCAGCCGACCGGCTTGCGCTTGCGTCGCGGGCCCGCTTCGGCCTCCGCAAGTTCGTCGGCGGGCGCCGGTTCTTTCAATGGGGGTTCTGACAATGCAATGAATCGGCAAGGATCTGCAGGTGAAAAGTCCAACCCTGCTTAGTCCCGGCCGGGGCCTCACGCAAACGGAACAACCGAAACATCCATGCGCCTCTCAGGCATGGCCATGCAAGGCTGTCACGCGCTTTTCAGGTCAGGTGGCGCACCAGCGCAAGGCCGGCAAACAGGCCGGCAATCGAGAGCACGACCGAGCCGAGGATGTAGGCCGCCGCCAGGCCAAGCTCACCTCGCTCATAGAGCACGGCGGTATCGAGCGAAAACGCGGAAAACGTCGTGTAGCCGCCGAGTATGCCCGTCATCAGGAACAGCCGCCACGGCTGCGAGGCCTCACCCTTGAGGGCGAGATAGCCTGCGATCAGCCCCATCACGGTCGATCCTGATATGTTGATGATGAAGGTGCCCCAGGGAAATCCGGTGCCGATACAGCGGGCGCAGGTGAGATTGATGAAATGGCGCAGCGAGGCGCCAAGGCCGCCACCGACGAAGACCAGCAAATAGCTCATCGCAGCATTTTCCACATCGCGAAATCACCCGGCAACAGCGCTTGTGCCGCAAGCCCGCGACGCCTGCAAGGATGGCATGGGAGGCAAAAGAGATAAGGGCGGCAGTTCTGCACTGCCGCCCCTTGATATTAGTTCGATGTCATTCCGGGGCGCGCGATAGCGCGAACCCGGAATCTCGAGATTCCGGGTTCGATGCTTCGCATCGCCCCGGAATGACAAAGCAATCAGGAAGCCTTGCCGAACAGCTGGTCGACATATTCCCAGTTCACGAGATTATCGACGAACGCCTTCAGATAGTCCGGGCGGCGGTTGCGATAGTCGATGTAGTAGGAGTGCTCCCAGACGTCGCAGCCCAGGATCGGGGTTGCGCCATGAACCAGCGGGCTCTCGCCGTTCGCGGTCTTGGAGATTTCGAGCTTGCCGTTCTTGACCGACAACCAGCACCAGCCGGAGCCGAACTGGCCGACGCCGGCGGCGGCGAAGTCGGTCTTGAACTTGTCGAGCCCGCCGAGATCCTCGGTGATCTTCTTTTCCAAACGGCCGGGCAGCTTGCTGCCGCCGCCATTCGGCTTCATCCAGTTCCAGAAATGCAGATGGTTGTAGTGCTGGCCGGCATTGTTGAACACGGCCGGGTTCTTGCCGAACGAGGCCTTGACGATCTCCTCGAGGGATTTGCCTTCGAATTCGGTCCCCTTGATCGCGTTGTTTCCGTTGGTCACGTAAGCCTGGTGATGCTTGTCGTGGTGGAATTCCAGCGTTTCCTTGGACATATAGGGGGCAAGGGCGTCATGGGCATAGGGAAGATCGGGTAGCGTGAAGGTCATGGGGTGATGTCCGAAAATGATGGGAGACGTGGTGTAACGGGAACCCTTATAGAAGGTTCCATCGCGCTTAAACACCGCAATTTGACAAAGCGGGCGGCTTCTTCGGTAACGATGCTCCGCGTCCAGCGTATGACGGGACATGCGCTATTGCGGGGTGAAAAATGAGTATCGAGATCGATGTCCTGAACGGGGACGCATCATGGCCGAGGGTCGAACCGCTGATGAATGCGGTCTGGCCGAAGCATGTGGTCGAGAAACTGTCCTGGGGCCACGTCAAATGGGCCCACGCTGATTTGCGCGTGCTGATCGAGGCGCCAGAGGAATCGGCAAAACCCGGGCTTGCCTGCCATGTCGGTATCTATTTCCGCACCGCCACCTGGAACGGGCGCAAGGTCGATATCGGCGGTATCGGCGGGGTTGCGACCCGCGAGGATTTCCGGGGACGAGGGCTTGCCGGCCTCGCGCTCGGCGCCGCGATCCAGACCATGCGCGACCACGAAGCGATCAAGTTTGCGCTGTTGTTCTGCGAGCCGCATAATTTCGCCTTCTACGAGGCCCGCGGGTGGCATAAATTCACCGGCGAGGTCTACGCCGAGCAGCCGGAGGGACGCATCCGTTTCGAGGCGATGGCGCCGTTCGTGTTCGACTTCACCCGCGCCCCGCGCGACGGCATCATCGACCTATGCGGCCTGCCATGGTGACCCCTGCGCGGCGATGGGGTGGCTTGCGCATGCGCGTGCCGATAATATGTTGGCCATAATATATTGCCTTCTGGCCGACAAACCGGTGACGCATGACGATCGACGCCCAGCTTGATTTGCGCCCCGCGGCCGCACCAACCGCGCCGGTCAACAGCCTGTTGATCTCGCCGATCCTGCCGACGCTGCTGAAGCTCGCACTCCCCAACGCGATCGCGATGGTCGGCACCGCGCTGGTGGCGGTTGCCGAAACCTCCTATATCGGCCGGCTCGGCACCGAGCCGCTGGCCGGGATCGCGCTGGTGTTTCCGTTCGTGATGCTGACGCAGATGATGTCGGCGGGCGCGATGGGCGGCGGCGTTTCCTCCGCCATCAGCCGCGCACTCGGCGCCGGCAACCGCGACCGCGCCGCCACGCTGGCGCTGCATGCGGCCATGATCGGCACCTGCGCCGGATTGTTCTTCACCGTTGTCATGCTGATGCTCGGCCGGCAATTCTACTCGCTGCTTGGCGGCCGCGGCGGCGTGCTCGAACAAGCCATGCAATATTCCCACGTGCTGTTCTCCGGCGCGGTTTCGATCTGGCTCGTCAACACGCTGGCCTCGGTGGTGCGCGGCACCGGCGATATGCGCCTCCCATCAATCGTGCTGATCTTTGTTGCGATCGCCCAGGTCTCGGTCGGCGGAGGCCTCGGTCTTGGATTATTCGGCCTGCCGAAGCTCGGCATGCCCGGGGTCGCCGCGGGTCAGCTCACCGCCTTCACGCTGGGGGCGATATTCCTGGCGTGGTACCTCGCCAGCGGCCGCAGCCGGCTGAAGCTGAATTTCACAGCCTTCCAGTTCGAGCGCGAGATGTTCGTCGACATCCTCAAGGTCGGCGCGATTGCCTGCCTGGCCCCCCTGCAAACCGTCCTGACCATCCTGATCTTCACCAAAATCGTGGCGGGCCTCGGCACGGAGACGCTGGCCGGTTACGGCATGGGTTCGCGTCTGGAATTCCTGCTGGTCCCGCTTGCATTTGCGTTCGGCATCGCCTCGGTGCCGATGGTCGGCATGGCTGTTGGCGCTGGCCTTGTGGCGCGGGCGCGCCGGGTGGCCTGGACCGCGGCCGCCGCGGCAGGCCTGACCGTCGGCCTGATCGGCCTGGTCGTCGCGATCAAGCCGACGCTCTGGATCTCGCTGTTCACCAGCGATCCCGGCGTGACGGCTGCTGCCTCTTCTTACTTTGCCTGGGCCGGCCCGGCTTTCGGCTTCTTCGGCACCGGCCTCGCCCTCTACTTCGCCTCGCAGGGCGCGGCAAAGGTCGGCGGCCCGGTCATGGCCGGCACCATCCGGCTGCTGCTGGTCGGCCTCGGCGGCTGGTGGCTGGCGTCATCGGGCGCACCGGCCTGGACCTTGTTCGCGCTCGTCGGCGCCGCGATGGTCGTATACGGCCTCTCTACAATGCTGTTCATTCGCTTCACGCGCTGGGGCAAATGAGCATCCAGCCGGCGCTATGCGGCGGCGAGAAGCTCAAGCCGCCATCGCCTTCAACGCGGTCGCCGCCGAAGCATAGCCGCCGCGTGCGCCATCGATGAAGTGAACGTGGTCGCTGCGCATCACCGACGGCGTGAAGCAGGTCATCATCGCCGCGTCCTGGCGGTGCAAGCCATAGCGCACGACACCGTTTGAGGCCGCCTTTGCCAGCCGTTGCGCCAGCGCCTGTTCGAGCTCCGGCGTGCAGTCGAGGATCATCCGCAATCCATCGTCGTATTTGCGGAAGTCGGAATTCTCTACCACCTGCTGCATGTAGGTCTTCGGCACGAAATTGCCGACCTTGATGCCGAAGCGCAACACAACATAGGCCCACAGCGCGATGGCCAACGCGGAACCGCGCCGCCGCAACAACGACCCGCCGCGCGCGGCACGCGCCTCGTATTCGATGCCCGCCGGCGGAAAGCGGATATCGGGGCCGCTTGAAGGCACCGGCCGCCCGGCATCAGGGCTGCGTTCGACGAGATCGATGATGTCTTCGATCGCGTTGCGGAATGCGCGCGGATCGGCGCCCTTTGCCGGCACCACCAGCACCGAAAGAATGAGGCCGCGTGCGGACGGAATCTCCTCGAACCGGCACGACAGGCCGGACAAATCCGGCTGCTCGCCCGCTGGCGCCGCGGGGACCGCGAATTCGCCGCGCTTCATCGCCGCGTCCGCCCAGCCGAGACCGCCGCCGGAAAACATCGCATAGGATAGATTGGGCGACGGCCCGAAACGCGCGACCCTGATGTCGAGGCCCTGCGCACGGATTGCTTTCACCGGCACCAGCGCCACCCGCATTGCAAGATCAAGGCCTTCGCTGACCCAGGTCGCTGTCGCCGCCAGCGCCTCGCGCGCGCGGCCGAGATCGGCGGGCGCTACGGCAAAGCTGGCACCATCGCCGCCGAACACGAACGGAAACTCGCGTCCATCCAGCGCATTGGTCACGGCGGCGATGACAGCGGCGCCCGCCATGTTGACCGCCTTGTAGCGCTGGTTGGCGATCGCCTTGGTCGATTCCACGATGTCGGCGACGCCGACGGTCCAATCATCCGGTAACGGCGAATACAGCGCCGGATCCATCAGGCTGGTGAAGCCGCGAAAGACCGGAATGCCGCCGTAGAAGATGTCGGTGCCGTCGGGCGTGGTCATTGCGATGCAAGTTACCCCGTTTTCCGAAGCTGTCTAACAGATACGGGGTAACCCAAATTCGGGTTCGCCCCTGCTACAGTTTGACGCCCCGTAGCACCAACTGGTTGAGCCTGCTCGCAAACGCCGCCGGGTCCTCCGGCAATTCGCCATCGAGGATCTGAGCCTGCTCCAGCAGCAGGAACGACAGATCCGCGGCTGCGTCCTTGGCCCCGGCAATCGCCGCCACCAATGGATGACGCAGATTGATCTCGAGGATCGGCTTGGTCACCGAGCCCTGGTTCTGCATCGCCAGCAACCGTTCGAGCTGGCGGTCGCGGCCGTCGCCGCCGGCCACCAGGCAGGATGCGCTCGACGTCAGCCGCTGCGACGCCCGCACGTCGGAGACGCGTTCCCCGAGCGTGTCCTTGATGACGGCGATGGTCGCGGCCTCATCCGTAGTGCTCTCTTCCTTTTTGTCGTCCGCCTTGTCGTCCAGCAGCGGGATCAGACCGAAATCGATATCGCCCTGGCTCAACGATTTCAGCGGCTTGCCGCCGAAATCGAGCGGCGCCGAAGTCCAGAACGCATCGACCGGATCGGTCAGCAGCAACACCTCGATGCCGCGGGCTGTGGCGGATTCGAGTTTTGGGTTCGACTTCAGCCGCTCGATGCTGTCGCCGGTGAGGTAATAGATCTCGGTCTGGTTCGATTTCAGGTTTTCGACGTACTGCTTGAGCGAACGCTTCTCGCCCGATGTCGTGGTGAAGCGCGACAGGCCCAGCAGCTTTTCGCGCCGCTCGAAATCTTCCCAGATGCCTTCCTTGATTACGGGCCCGAACGAATCCCAGATTTTCGCGAATGCCTCCGGCTCCCTGTCGCCGAGGTTTTCCAGCTCGGTGACGACGCGGCTGGTGACGGCCTTGCGGATCTGCGCCAGCTGCGGGTTGTTCTGCAGCATCTCGCGGGAAATATTGAGCGGCAGATCCTCGCTGTCGATCACGCCGCGGATGAAGCGCAGATAAGCCGGCAGTAAATCAGCATCGTCGGCAATGAAGACGCGGCGGACATAGAGCTTCACCTTGCCCTTGCGCGCCTGGTCGAACAGGTCGAACGGTTTTGTCGACGGTGCGAACAGCAGCACCGCATAGGACTGGCGGCCCTCGGCGCGGTAATGCAAGGTCATCGCGGGCTCGTCGAACGCGCCGGCGATCGATTGATAGGCGCCCTTGTAATCGTCAGGCGTCAGTTCCGATTTCGGCCGCTGCCACAGTGCGCTGGCCGAATTGATCTGGCGCGGCTCGCCTTCCTCCGGCACCAGCTCAATCGGAAACTGGATGTTGTCGGAATAGGCGCGGACGATGCGCTCGATCTCGTAGGTCTCGAGATATTTCTGCGCGTTCTCTTTCAGATGCAGCACGATCTCGGTGCCGCGCGTAATGCGCGCGGCGTCCTCCTCGCTCGCGGGCGCGATCTCAAATCCGCTGCCGCCCGAGGACGACCAGGTCCAGACCTCGTCCGAGCCGGCGCGGCGGCTGGTGACGACGATGCGCTCGGCGACCATGAAGGCGGCATAGAAGCCGACGCCGAACTGGCCGATCAGGTTGGCGCCATCCTTGGCCTCGGTCAGGCGCGACAGAAACGACTTGGTGCCGGAGCGCGCGATGGTGCCGAGATTGTCGATCAATTCCTGCCGGTCCATGCCGATGCCGCTGTCGACCACGGCAAGCGTGTTCGCCGCCTTGTTCGGCACGATGCGGATCGCGGGCGGCGCACCATCGGTGATCAGTTCGGGTGCGGCGATCGCCTCATAGCGCAGCTTGTCGCAGGCGTCGGACGCGTTCGAAATCAGTTCACGCAGGAAAATATCGGTTTCCGAATAAACCGAGTGCACCATCAGATGCAGGAGTTCGGCGACCTCGGCCTGGAACGGCTGGGATTCGGGGGCAGTCGTGGTGGTCATCAGGGGCTCACGAGATCAAGCATGGGTGGGAAAGCCCTGATATAGCGATACTATCTGGAGTGGCAAGGTTCGAAGGCCGGCGGGTTCCTGCCCTCGGCCGGTCTAATCCGCAATCGCGGCCAGATAGCGCCGGACCGAAGCATCGAATGCGGCCTTTGCGCCCGCCTCGATGTTCTTGCCCCACCACGCGCCATAGATGCGGTCGAACGCCAACGGCGCGACCGCGCGCGCGACGCCTTGAACCGATTTCGCATTCAAGGGGATGTAGTTCGGGAAGCTGTACATGAAGCTCAGTGAACGGCGGTCCATCGCCACCATGGCAACATCACCGGTGAGCAGCGCGCCTCGCCGCTGCGCACCCGCACGCCAATGCAGGATCGTGCCGCCGGCGAAATGACCGCCGGTGCGGATGAGAACGATGTCATCGGAAATCTGACGGCTGTCGCCGGCCCACGGCACGATCGCGGCGTGCGGCCGCGTGACCCATTGGCGATCGTCGCCATGCAGATAGATCGGAACGCCGCCAAAGGCCTCGCTCCAGTCGGCGACCGCGCCGTAATAATGCGGGTGCGAAACCGCAATCGCCTTCAGGCCGCCGAGCGACCGGACATGGTCTACCGCCTCTGATGTAGCCAGGGGCACGCAATCCCACATCACGCAGCCGTCGGGCTCGGGAATGAGCAGCGCGCGCTGTCCGATCGCGAAGCCCGGATCGAGAGCGATCCCGGGAATACCGAGATCATCGCGCCAGACGATCTTGTGGCGCTCCGCCAGTGCGTCGCGCGAAAGCCATTGCTGGCCCTTCCAGTTCACGTACTGCCGTTCGTCCTCGCAAATCGGGCACGCCGCCGGCGGCGCGACGCTGTCCGGAAACTGCGCACCGCATTGCTCGCAAGTCCACAAGGGCATCGCCGTCACTCCAATCCGGTAGAAACGCGACTCTCGCAAATGCGCGGTTTCGGATCAACAAGAGGGAGTTTAGCCTTCAAGTTCAATTGACTTGCTTCGGCGCTGTTGGAGGGTAAGTTCCGGTACATGACCTGGTTTTGCCTTGGGTTCGCTTTTTTATTGCTGCTGTGATTATTGCACGAGGCGCCCACAACCGGCGCCTGGACGGGTTGGATGATCTCCACGCCCTGGGTTTTCTCAACAATTATTGACGGGATCAGATTATCTCGACCATTCAAAAATTATGCATGATTGTGGGCTGGCTGGCGCTGGCATTCATCGCCTTCGCAACGCTGTCGCCGATCCACGCCCGCCCCGTGCTTGCCGAAGGCCTGATTGAGCATTTCGCGGCCTTCGCCTTGCTGGGCCTTGCGCTTGCCCTCGCTTACCCCAACCGCGTGGTTTTTGTTGTCACGATCGTTGTCGGAGGCGCAGTGGCGTTGGAGATCTTGCAACTGCTGACGCCGGATCGCCACGGCCGTCTGCTTGATGCAGCCGTGAAGGTGGCGGGCGGCATCGGCGGGATTGGCGCCGGACAATTGGCGATCATGCTGCTGAGGGGCAAAATCGGCCGCGCCAAATAGCGCATTTCGATTCCATTCTCACGGCCATTTTTAATAGCCAGCCCGGACACTTGGCGGTCACTCCGCCGCGAGCTTCACCTCGGGTGCAGCAGCGCGGACGTCGGCATCGACCTGGGCTTCGAACTTGGCAAAGTTCTTCTGGAACATGCCGACCAGCGCACGCGCGGTCTTGTCGAACTCGGCCTTGTCCTTCCAGGTGTTGACGGG
>NZ_JAFCLX010000072.1:0-31103 GCF_018130205.1 Bradyrhizobium sp. AUGA SZCCT0222 | reverse complement strand
TGCTCGTAACTCCGCCCCATGGCAACACCTCCAGTTGGAAGTGTTGCACTTCGTTTGTGAACTTAGGGGACCCATACCGCGTGATCTTTCTATGGGGCACGGCGGCAAAGACCTTTTGCCCAATAAAAGCTGGTGGTTATGGGTCCCTGCGTTCGCAGGGACGGCGATGGAGCGGTGACGGGGGCGCCAGCATCCGGGGCACGTCCCATCGCTTTCGCGGGGATGACTGTTCTCTTTATGTTTCGTTCACGGTGCTCTGGCGTTATCACAGGCCATGACATCTCCTCCGATTCGCCAACCCGTCCGGATTATCGGCATCGACCCCGGCCTGCGCCGTACCGGCTGGGGCGTGATCGAGACGGAGGGCAACCGGCTGGTCTTCATCGGCTGCGGCTCGGTAGAGCCGCCGGATGATCAGCCGCTGGCGAGCCGGCTGCTCGCGATCCATGAAGGCCTCGCCGCCGTGCTCGGCGACTACAGCCCCATGGAGGCTGCGGTCGAACAGACCTTTGTCAACAAGGACGGCGTCGCGACGCTAAAACTCGGGCAGGCGCGCGGCGTCGCCATGCTGGCGCCGGCGATGTTCGGCATATCGGTTGCCGAATACGCGCCCAACCAGGTCAAGAAGACCGTGGTCGGCGCCGGTCATGCCGACAAGAACCAGATCGCTGTCATGCTCAAGATCCTGCTGCCGAAGGCCGAGCCGAAATCCGCCGACGCCGCCGACGCGCTGGCGATCGCGATCACGCACGCGCATCACCGCGCCGGCACGGCGCTGCGGCTGAAGGTGGCAGGCTTATGATCGGCAAACTGAAAGGCCTGATCGACTCCTACGGCGAGGACTACGTGATCCTCGACGTCGGCGGCGTCGGCTATCAGGTGCATTGCTCGTCGCGTACGCTGCAGGCGCTGCCCGCGCCCGGCGAGGCCGCGGTGCTCTCGATCGAGACCTATGTGCGCGAAGACCAGATCAAGCTGTTCGGTTTTCGCGGTGACATCGAGCGCGAATGGTTTCGTTTGCTGCAGACCGTGCAGGGCGTCGGCGCCAAGGTCGCGCTGGCGGTGCTCTCGACCTTGCCGCCGGCTGAACTCGCCAACGCGATCGCGCTACGCGACAAGGCCGCGGTGACGCGCACGCCGGGCGTCGGGCCGAAAGTCGCCGAACGCATTGTCACCGAATTGAAGGACAAGGCGCCGGCCTTTGCAAACGTCGATCCGGCGCTGGTGCATCTTTCCGGCGCCATCGACAATGATCGCGCGCCGCGCCCGGTCACCGATGCGATCTCGGCGCTGGTCAATCTCGGCTACGGCCAGCCGCAGGCGGCCGCCGCCATCGCATCCGCCTCGCGCAGCGCCGGCGAGAATGCGGAAACGGCGCAGCTGATCCGGTTGGGGCTGAAGGAACTCGCGAAGTGAGCGAACTGCGCTGGAGCATCACAAAATGATTACGTGTTATCTGCGTTACCAGCTCGATCCGGACAAGCTCGCCGACTTCGAGGCGTACGGCGCGATGTGGCTTGAGCTGCTGCCGCGGTTCGGCGGCGTCCATCACGGCTACTTTCTGCCATCCGAAGGCGAGAGCGACGTCGCCCTGGCGATGTTCAGCTTTCCGAGCCTCGCGGCCTACGAACAGTATCGCAAGGATGCCAGCACCGATCCCGACTGCCAGAAGGCCGTCGCCTTTGCAAAACGGACGCGCTGCTTCATCCGTTATGAACGGTCGTTTTTCCGGCCATTGTTTCCGAAAACGGCCGCATGAACACGCCCTCCCGCAACGTCACGCGCGACTATTCGGCAGGCGCCGTTGCCGGGCGTTTCGCGCGCGCGATCGGCATCGTCCTGATTTTCTCGATTGCAGGACCGCTGACGATTGCGGCGCTGATTTCGCTGATCGTGGTCGGGTTCGGAACCGCGCTGCTGCAGATGTTTCTCGCGCTTCTCGAACTCGAAGCGCTGCGCACCATCGTCTCTGTCGCGATCGTGCTGCTTGCACTTGCGACGATGCTCGCCGCGTTCCTGCCATCGGTCGCGGCCGGCCTGATATTCGCGCTGGCTGCGGTCTATGGCGGCATCAACATGATCTGGATGGCGTGGCTCGCCGCGGCCATTGCCGTCGCCGGTTTCGTCGTGTTCGGCATATTTTTGGTGCCCTCGGAATCATCGGCCGTGATTTTGCCGGACGTCCGGTCTGCGCGACAGGCGCTGACGCTGTCAGCGATCCTTGCCGTGCTGGCCGTCATTCCGGCCAGCCTGTGCTGGTGGCTCGCGAAACCCCTGCACCGTGCTAGAATTGCCGCATGAACACACCCTCCCGCATCGTCACCCCCGAACGCCGCAGCGACGATGTCGGCGACACCGCGCTGCGCCCGCAATTGCTGTCCGAGTTCGTCGGCCAGGCGCAGGCGCGGAAAAATCTTTCGATCTTCATCGAGGCGGCGCGCAAGCGCGGCGAGGCGCTGGATCACGTGCTGTTCGTCGGTCCTCCCGGCCTCGGCAAGACCACGCTGGCGCAGATCGTGGCGCGTGAACTTGGCGTCGGCTTTCGCGCGACCTCCGGACCTGTGATCGCCAAGGCCGGCGACCTCGCAGCGCTGCTGACCAATCTCGAAGAGCGCGACGTCCTGTTCATCGACGAAATCCATCGCCTCAGCCCGGCGGTCGAGGAAGTGCTCTATCCTGCGATGGAGGATTTTCAGCTCGATCTCATCATCGGCGAGGGGCCGGCAGCGCGATCCGTAAAAATCGAGCTGGCGAAATTCACCCTCGTCGGCGCCACGACGCGCGCGGGCCTGCTCACCAATCCGCTGCGCGACCGCTTCGGCATTCCGGTGCGGCTGAATTTCTACACCGTGGAAGAGCTGGAGAAGATCGTCACCCGCGGCGCCCGTGTGCTCAACATCGGCATGACGCCTGACGGCGCCAACGAGATCGCGCGCCGCGCCCGCGGCACGCCGCGCATCGCCGGTCGGCTGCTGCGCCGGGTGCGGGATTTTGCGTCCGCCGCGGATGCCAGCTCTGTCGACCGCGCCATCGCCGACCACGCGCTGAGCGCGCTGGAAGTCGATGCCGCCGGCCTCGATGCGATGGACCGGCGATATCTTTCGACCATCGCGCTGAACTATGGCGGCGGTCCGGTCGGCGTGGAAACCATGGCGGCGGCGCTGTCGGAGCCGCGCGATGCGATCGAGGACATCATCGAGCCGTTCCTGATCCAGTGTGGCTATCTGCAGCGCACCCCGCGCGGCCGGCTGTTGACCTCGCACGCCTTCAAGCATCTCGGCCTCGCCGAACCCGCCCGCGATCCGGCGCAGTTCGGCTTGTTCGGCGGCGGTGACAGCGATGACTGAACGCTATCGAACCGAATCGGCCTAATCACGCACTAACGGTAAATATCAGCAAGTCGGCGACGCGCCTCGGCGCGGGACCGGCTGTTTTTGCCGTGGAGTGCCAGATGAAATCGACCGAAGACGCCAAGGTGCTGGCCATTGTCGCAGCGCCGGAACTGGGCGCGCCCGACGATTCCGACGTCCTCAACGCGATGCCTGTCGACGAACTGGCCTCATTGTGGGCTGTGCTGCAGCGGCTGAGCAAGCGCGACCAGACTTCCGGCGCCTGGGCGGCCAAGCTCTATTTCGATCATCTGCCGCACCGCAAGCCGGATCGCGCGCTCGATCTTGCGCTTGAAGTGTTGCGCAGTGAATCCGACAAACCGACCGTGATGCAGCTCAATGAAAAGTTCATGATGTCGCTGATGTATGCCCACGGCGAAAGCGTGATCGACCGGATCGAGGCCGAGGCGAAGAATAACGCCCGGCTGCGCTGGCTGCTCGGCGGCGTTCTGCTCGGTCCAAACAAGCCGTTGAGGCAACGCATCCAGGCGATCGCCGACCTCAAGGGCTGGAAGGCCGACGACATCGCGCGACGGACCCCAAAACAGCCGCTCGATTGCGAAGCCATGACGCTGCCGGAGCTGGCTCGCGCCTGGGTCGAACAACATTCGAAATCCGACTGCGACCGCGATGACAATTTCTTTGCGATGATGGATTATGAGAGCGAATTGCGTGGTGAGGATCCGGACAGGGCTATTGATCTGATCGTCGCGATCCTCGAGATCGAGACCAATCCGGCGCTGCTTTCGCTGCTCGCCGCCGGTCCGCTCGAGGATGTCATCAGCATGGAAACCATCGACCGCATCGAGCGCGAGGCGCAGGCCAGCGATCGTTTTCGAGATCTCTTGGGCGGCGTCTGGTACTACCGCGCCTCCGACGAATTGAGGGCCCGGCTCGACGCGCTGGTCGGGGAGAACAGGTGGTAACCTTAATGCGACTGCTGACGATCTGCACAAACGCACCCCAATTCCGGCTCAATACCCGCCCATGTTTGCGATGCATCACGATTGACCAGCCATGATTTCACGCCGACATTTCTTTCGATTCTTTGGTGGATTGGGCGCCCTCGGCGTCACGACCACGGCCTACGGGTTCTCCGAACCCGCGCTGCAGCTTCGCGTCACGCGATACAACCTTGCGCCGCCGCAATGGCCCACCGATCTCAAGCTCAAGATCGCCGTCATCACCGACCTGCACGCCTGCGATCCCTGGATGTCGCTCGACCGCATCCAGGGGATCGTTGAACGAACCAACGCACTGAAGGCCGACGTCATCGTCATGCTCGGCGACTACGTGGCCGGGCACCGCAAGGTGACGCGCTTCATCCCGGCCGATGAATGGGCGCCGGTGCTGGCCGGGCTGAAGGCCCCGCTCGGCGTGCACGCCATTCTCGGCAATCATGATTGGTGGGATGACAAGGAAGTGCAGCGCGAAGGCAAGGGGCACACCTTCGCCCGCCGCGCGCTGGAGGCGTCAGGCATTCCGGTTTACGACAATGACGCCAGGCGCCTCACCAAGGACGGGCGGCCGTTCTGGCTGGCTGGCCTTGGCGATCAACTGGCCTATTTCCCGGCACGCCGTTTCCGCCCGGTGCGGCGGGTCGGCGTCGACGATCTCGGCGCCACGCTGGCGAAGGTCACCGATGACGCGCCGGTCATTCTGCTGGCGCATGAGCCCGACATCGCCAAGCGCGTGCCGTCGCGGGTGTCACTGCAGCTCTCCGGTCATACCCATGGCGGTCAGGTGCGTTTGCTGGGCTGGTCGCCAGTCGCACCGTCTGGTCAACGGCTCGCTTATGGCCACATCCGCATGAAGCACGACATCGTCGTCTCCGGTGGCCTCGGCTGCAGCATCATGCCGTTCCGCATCGGCGTTCCCCCGGAGATCGTGCTGGTGACGCTGGGCGGGCAGGGTGCGGTCGTGGCGTAATCCGCCGCAGGCGTTACGCTTGCGCGGCAGGCGGATTTTGCGCAAAACGATGGCTTTCCAGGCGATCGAGGGCTGCAATTGACTTTACCCCACATCGACGGCGCGGTCCGCGACGGCCGCCATCACATGCAGGTCCGCGTCTATTACGAGGACACGGATTTCTCCGGCATCGTCTATCACGCCAATTATCTGCGCTTCATGGAGCGCGGCCGCACCAACCATCTGCGGCTGATGGGTGCCGATCAGCAGGCGCTGTTCGAGCAGGCGCAGGCTGAGACGCCGGGCTTTGCCTTCGTGGTGCGCTCGATGGAGATCGACTTCCTGCGCCCGGCTCGGATGGACGATCTGCTCGACGTGGTGACCTGGCCGATCGCGGTGAAGGGCGCCTCGATCACGCTGGCGCAGGAAGTGCGGCGTGGTGCGGAAGCGCTGGTCACGGCCAAGGTGCGCGTCGCGTTCATCTGCGAGGGCAGGGCCCAGCCGATCCCGAAATCGCTGCGGCTGCTGCTGAAGGCCGATCTGGAGTGACTCTGCCATCTCGCTATGGTGATATCGCCACAACGATCGGGCCTATACCATGCCAGTTGAACCTGCAAATCAGTCCAGATTGCGGACCTTGAAGATCGTTTTCATTGGCATCGCATTAGCATCGGTTGCTGGTTCAGCCTCGGCGGCAGAACGCAAAGCCGATCATGCTGCGGTCTGGGGTCCGATGTTTGTCTCCCAAGTGTCGAAGTGTTGGGCGAAGCCTGTTGATGGTGACGCGACTGTCCAGACCGCCCTCAAGATCAGCCTGACACGAGATGGCATGCTGGCAGAGCAGCCTGTGGTAGAGAAGCCCGCCACTTCAGACTACGACAGAGCGTATCAAGCGAGCGCCGTTAGAGCCCTCAATGCGTGCCAGCCATATAAATTGCCAATTGAATATTATGACGAGTGGAAGCTCTTCGCGCCGGTGTTTTCCGAAAGGAACAGGAAAGCCAAGGACGACTTGTTCTACCGTCTTCCTTCGATCTGCAAAGGCTGTTGACGGCCGATCCGGTTGATCTGGCCATCTTGACGCACTATACCGATCGGTACATTGTCCGGCTCCGTTCAGGAACCGGAGTTGAAAATGTCGCGCCCGCCATTGCCGCCGTTCACCCGCGAAACCGCAGCCCAGAAAGCCCGCATGGCGGAGGACGCCTGGAATTCGCGCGATCCCGTGCGCGTCTCGCTGGCCTATACCGAGGACAGCCGCTGGCGTAACCGCGCCGAATTTTTTCAGGGCCGCGATGCGATCGTTGAATTCCTCACCCGCAAATGGACGAGGGAGCACGAATACCGCCTGATCAAGGATCTCTGGGCCTTCGATGCCAACCGCATCGCGGTGCGCTTCCAGTATGAATGGCATGACGCTGCCGGGCAGTGGCACCGCTCCTACGGCAACGAGCAGTGGGAGTTCGACGAGCATGGCCTGATGCGCCGGCGCGAGGCCAGCATCAACGATGTCGAGATTGCCGAGAAAGATCGCCGCTTTCACTGGGCCGCGCCTGGACCGCGTCCGGCGGATGTCGCGGGCTTGAGCGAGAGCCCGTTCTAGCTGGCTATGGCCAAAACCGTTTCCGAACGCGCCGATCTGTTGCCGCTGATTTCGGAGGTGTTCCGCAGCCACGGCTATGAAGGCGCGACGCTGGCGCTGATCGGCAAGGCCACGGGTTTGGGGAAGGGCAGCCTCTATCATTTCTTCCCCGACGGCAAAGCGCAGATGGCCGCGGAAGTCTTGGCCGAGATCGATCACTGGTTCGAGGTCAATATCTTCGCGGCCCTGCGCAAGTCCGATGATCCCGCGCTTGCGATTGCCGACATGACCGCTTGTGTCGATCGCTATTTCCGCTCGGGCCACCGCGTCTGCCTGGTCGGCGTGATTGCGCTCGGGGCATCGCGGGATATTTTCAGCTCGCAGGTGCAGGATTATTTCAGCCGCTGGAACGATGCGCTGGCGCAAACGCTGCGGCGCGCCGGGCTGAGCACAAGCGTTGCGCGGCGACGATCCGCCGATGCGCTGCTGACCATTCAGGGCGCGCTGGTGCTGGCGCGGGCGCTCGACGATACCAAAGTGTTCGGGCAGGCGATGGTGGATATGAAGGCGCGTTTGCTGGCGAAGTGAGATTGGCGCCGGTCTCTCAACTGCGTCGTCCCGGCCTTGAGCTCAGATGTGCAATTGCACATCGGGGGACCCATACGCCGCGGCCCACCTATTTAGCCGCGGTGGTCGACGACCGCCTTAAATCACGACCGCCGCGGAGTATGGGCCCCGGCGTTCGCCGGGGCGACAACTGAATTACGCCGCCGCCTTGTGGCGCGCGATCTCGGCCTTGTAGAGATCGAACTCTTCCGCCAGCGCTTTCGCCACGCTCGGCCGCTTCTTCATCCGCTCGAGATAGTCCTTCACGGCTGGATATTTCGAAAAGTCGATCATCGGGGTTGCGATGCTCCAGTTCAGCACGGTGGTGAGATAGGCGTCCGCCACGCTGAAATGGTCGAGCACGAATTCACGCCCCTCGAGATATTTGTTGAGGTAGCCGAGGCGCGATAGATACCGCTCCAGCGTATAGGCCTTGACCTCCGCCGGCACGGTCTTGCCGAGCAGCGGCGTGAACAGGCCCTTGTGCAGTTCGGTGCCGATGAAGCACAGCCATTGCTGCAGCTTCGAGCGTTCGATGCCCGGTCTGGCGCCGATATTGGAATCGGACAAGCGCTCGGCGACGTGCTGCAGGATCGCGGCGTTCTCGGTCAGCGTCACGCCGTCGTCGGTCCGCACCACGGGCACGAGGCCGAGCGGATTGACCGCGTAGAAATCCGAATCGTCCTTCAACACGCGCTTGGTCTTGGGGTCGACCTCGATGAAGTTGGCATGGCTGCCGGCCTCATACAGCGCGATCCTGGTTGCCATCGAGCAGGCGAGGGGCGAGAAATAAAGGTCCATGGTCGAATCTCCCTGTGGTTCACTTCTGGGGTTTCACGCTCGGGTTCAGACGGTCGCGACGGCTGAGCTTGATTTATGTACCGCTTCGTATAAATAAGCGTCAAGGATTATTTGCAAGATGGTACAAAAAAGAAGTCCGCCGCCACCGCGCGCCCGGCCCGAGGCTGCATCGCGGAAGCCCGCAAAGCCTCAGCCTGCGAAGCCGCAGCCCCCGGCCGGCGGCGCCCCACCAAAACGCCGCGGCCGGCCGCGCGCCTATGAGCCCGACGTGGCGCTGTCCCGCGCGCTCGATGTGTTCTGGAAGGACGGATTTGCCGCGACCTCGCTCGACGATCTCAGCGCCGCCACCGGCATGAACCGGCCGAGCCTCTATGGCGCGTTCGGCGACAAGCGCGAACTCTACAAGAAGACCTATGAGAGCTATCGCAACCGCGCCCGCGCGCGGATGAGCGAAGCCTTCGCGGCCGACATGCCGCTGCGGCCGATGCTGCTTCGGATCTATGGCATCGCGCTCGACATGTATCTGTCGGGCGAAGGCGGCCCGCGCGGCTGCTTCACGGTGATGACCGCGACCTCGGAAGCGGTGTTCGACCCTGACATCCGCGCCCTGGTGGTCAGCGGCCTCATCGAGATGGACCGCTTCTTCGCCCGCCTGTTCAAGATCGCCCAGGAACGGGGTGAACTGTCCGCCTCCGCCGATCCGCAAGTGCTGGCGAATCTCGCGTCGGCGACGATCCACACCATCGCAATCCGCGCCCGCGCCCAGATGCCGCGCGCCGAACTGGAGGCGCTCGTCAACGGCGCGGTCGACGTGATGGCGCGGGGGTAGTTGTCGTCCCGGCGGAGGCCGGGACCCATACGCCGCGGCGGATGTTGTCTGACAAGAAGGCAACGATCAGCGTGCAAACCAATAATCGCTAGTGGCTATGGGTCCCGGCCTTCGCCGGGACGACGACCACTAATACCCCTGCTTGCGATCCACTACATTCTCCAGCGCGCCGCCGGCCTCGAAGCGCTCGATCTGGCGCGCGACGTATTTCGAAATTTCCTCGGGATCGGTGTCGGCAGCATTGTGCGGGGTCAGCACCACCTTTGGATGGGTCCAGAACGGGCTGTCGGCGGGCAATGGCTCGGTCACGTAGACGTCGAGCGAGGCGCCGCCGAGCGTGCCGTCTTCCAGGCAGCTCAAAATGTCCGCTTCGTTCTGCAAGGCGCCGCGGCCCGCATTGATCAAAACCGGCGCGCCCATCGGGCTGCTGCGGTTGAGTTTTTCGAACATGGCGCGGTTGAGGATGTTTCGCGTATCCGCCGTCAGCGGCAGCAGGCTGACCAGGATGTCGGTCTGGCGCAGGAAGGCATCCAGTTGTTGTTCGCCGTGAAAGCAGGGGACGCCGGCGATTTCCTTGGGGCTCCGGCTCCAGCCGACGACCTTGAAGCCGACATGCTTGAGCACCCCGGCCGCATGGGCGCCGAGCGCGCCCAGCCCCATGATGCCGACGGTGATCGCGCCGGCCGCCCATTGCGGCTGCGGCGACCAGCGTTTCACCCGCTGGCTTTCGCGCAAATAAAGCTCCTGCCGATGATGCATCAGCGCGTGCAGCACGACATATTCCGTCATGCGCACGGTCAAATCGGGGACCGCGACCCGCACCAGCGGCACGTCGGGCAGCGTAGAATCCACCATCAGTGCGTCGACGCCGGCGCCGAGATTGAAGATGATACGCAAATTCCTGAAAGCGGCGAGCTCCCCGGGCTTCGGCTTCCACACCGCGGCATAATGGACCTCGGCCGGGTCGAACGATGGATCCGGCATCTCCACCACGAGGCGGTCCGGGCAGACGTCGCCAAACCGCTTCATCCACCGCGACGCTGCCCAGTTATCAGTCCCGCCACGCACCAGCAGCGCAAGCGCACCTTTTTTCATTGATTTTTCCTTCGTATCGCCACGCAGCGTGACCGTCTGATGGATTGAAGCATTCCTCTAGCCTCCTTTCACCAAGCAAGGGAGATACCAACGGCCAGATTCACCGTGATTCCGGCCGCGGTCATGGCTGTCATGCACCACCCGGCATTTCAATCCGCCGCCGGCGCCAATTGTCGGTCTCTGACGGGGCGCGGAACACTCGAAAATTTCTTTCGCTCCCCTGTCGGCTACAGGCATAATCGTTCGTCCTAGGCATGATCCGGAAAAGTGGGCTCCGGTTTTCCGATAAGATCATGCCTCTTCAAGAGAGAACGGAGATGCCGGTCGCATGCTGTACGCCATCCTTTGCTACCACGACGAAGACTTCACCGGTTCCTGGACCAAGGAGCAGGACGCCGCGGTCATGACCAAACTGCGGGTCGTGCAGGACAAGCTCACCAAGCAGGGCCGGCTCGGCCCGGTGGCGCGGCTGTTGCCGACCACGTCGGCGACCACCTTGCGCAAGGACGATCCGCCGGTCGTGATCGACGGCCCCTATGCCGAGACCAAGGAGCAGTTGCTCGGCTTCTATGTCGTCGATTGCGAGAACCTCGACGCGGCGCTCGACGTCGCGCGCGATCTTGGCAAGGCCAATCCCGGCGGCGCCTATGAGATCCGCCCGGTCGGCATGTTCACGCCGGGGAGTGTGCCGAAATGACCGATACCGCCTGGATCGATAGCGCGCTGACCTCGGCGCGTCCCCAGGCGGTCGGCGCGCTGCTGCGCTATTTCCGCAATCTCGATACCGCCGAGGAAGCTTTCCAGAACGCCTGCCTGCGGGCGCTGAAGAGCTGGCCGCAGAACGGCCCGCCGCGCGACCCCGCGGCGTGGCTGATCATGGTCGGGCGCAACGTCGCGATCGACGACATCAGGCGGGGCCGCAAGCAGGAGCCGCTGCCCGAGGACGACCACGCGATCTCGGATACCGACGACGCCGAGGAGCAGCTCGCCGAGCGGCTCGACGGCTCGCACTACCGCGACGACATTCTGCGGCTGCTGTTCATCTGCTGCCATCCGGATCTGCCGGCGACGCAGCAGATCGCGCTGGCGCTGCGCATCGTCTCGGGTTTGACCGTCAAGCAGATCGCGCGCGCCTTCCTGGTTTCGGAAGCCGCGATGGAGCAGCGCATCACCCGTGCAAAAGCCCGCGTCGCCGACGCCGATGTGCCGTTCGAGACCCCGGGCGCGGTGGAGCGCACCGAACGGCTGGCTGCGGTAGCCGCGATGATCTACCTGATCTTCAACGAGGGTTATTCGGCGAGCGGCGATACCGCCGAGATCCGCAGCCCGCTGTGCGAGGAAGCGATCCGGCTGGCGCGGCTGTTGCTGCGGCTGTTCCAGAGCGAGCCCGAGATCATGGGGCTGACCGCGCTGTTGTTGCTGCAGCACGCGCGCGCCGCGGCGCGGTTCGATGCCGACGGCGCGGTGATCCTGCTTGACGATCAGGATCGCACGCTGTGGAATAGTAAGATGATCGCCGAGGGGCTGGCGCTGATCGACAAGGCGATGCGCCATCGTCGCAGCGGGCCCTATCAGATTCAGGCGGCGATTTCAGCCCTGCATGCCCGCGCCGAAAAGCCCGAAGATACCGACTGGACCCAGATCGATCTGCTGTATGGCGCGCTCGAGATCATGCAGCCGTCGCCCGTGGTGACGCTGAATCGCTCGGTCGCGGTATCCAAGGTGCGGGGGCCCGAGGCTGCGCTCGACATGATCGAGCCGCTGGCGGCGCGGCTGTCGAATTACTTTCATTACTTCGGCGTGCGCGGCGCCTTCCTGATGCAGCTCGGGCGCAACGAGGAAGCCCGTGTCGCCTTCGACCGCGCCATCGCGCTGGCCAACACCTCGGCCGAGGCCGCCCATATCCGCATGCACCTCGACCGCCTGATGCGCGACAGCAAGCCGCGCGGCGCCAAGGCGGGGAAATAGGTCCGATTCCTGCTTCACGCGGCAACAGGCATCCGGCCTCCCGGATTTGAACCGCGCCCAATCGCCCGCGACTAACCGGCAAAGGTGGAGCATGGGCCTGGTGATGATCGATACTTTGCGAAAAGCCGCTTTTGGCGAGCCTGCCAGCGCGAGATTTTTCTGCCTGCGCTGGATCGCGCGGCCGCTTCTGTTCGCTTTGCCCATTCCTGTCGTGGCGAAGTGGTGCGACATCCAGCCAAGCTGGAACATCTTCGTGTTCACGTTGTTCTGTGTGGCCTGGTCCGATTGCGTGGACGGAATTGGAAAGCAGGATCGATAGCTAGCGCCTGGAGGACGGTTTCCGCCTGGGCTGAAGCGCCGCCGGAAATGGCGCACTCACCACGGAATCAATCTTGTCGCAAATCGTCTTTCCAAGGCCGCAATAATACCGTGACGCGGCGAGCGCGCACCTGACCCGGTTGTCGCGCCGCGCCATCTTGATGATCTTGTCGACCAGTTGCGGCGGCGCGACATGAAGCAGGGACGCCAGATCGCCCCGGCCGATCGCCGCTTGCTCCTCGAGGCTTGCGCCGCGCAGGGCGATCAGGATCGAATCAAGCTCCAATTGCGGATCCATGTCCTTCCACTCTCGTTTGAGATGAACGGACCTTAAGTCGCCCCAACCTCGCGTGAGGTTCGACAAGCACCGGCGGCGCCGGTCATGCGGCGTTCGGAACCGTCTTCGCCGCATTGCGCATCACGCCGGCAACCGCCGTGTATGCCGCGATCCATGCGTCCTGCACAGGCGGTGTCCACGCGGTTTGCAGGCCTTGCTCGAGTGTCCACAGCAATGCAGCGCCGACTGAGTCGTAATGCTTGTCGAGGACGCCGTAAGCGACATGTTTCTTGCCGAGCGTTTCCAGCACCGGGATCAGCGGCGCGAGATTATCGAGACCGCCGATCACCGTTGCCAGCGCCTGCATCAGCTTCTTGCGCTGCTCCGGCATGTCGGTGCTCTCAAACATGGGTCGCGTGGAGGGGTCGATTTCGAACAGCCGGCCGTAAAACAAGCTCGCGGCGGTATCGGCTATCGGGACCACGAGGCTCCATGTGGTTTTGACAAGCGCCTTTTGGTCGGGGGTCATGGTCGTGCTCCGCAATGAATGATTATTTAATGATTGGTCTTCAATGAAATTGGCATTGGCCGGTGAAAGGCCGCGCGTGAGCTGCGGCCCTCGATTAACTCTGCTGAGAGTAGGCAGCCGGGAGACGGCGTTCCTTCAACTGCGCTTGCGGGGCGAGGGCGCGCAGGCCGGATGCAACAGCAGAATAAATTGCCGCGGCCAGATTTCCGATGCCGCCGCCGATGACGATCATGGCGTGGGACATCGAGTCTTCAAGCCGGTTGGTTTTGACAAGCGTCTTTTGTTCGCAGGACATTGGTCGTGCTCCAGAATGATAGGTTTTGCCGGGGGTGGCTGTTTCGATTGACAGCCGTTAGTCGCGCCTTCGCGATGAAAGGTTCGTGCCAGGCGCGCGGTTATCTCAATCGCACGCCGTTGATCGCACATATGAAATCGACCGGCGAGATGTGTGCCATCTCGATCAGAGATGCCTTCGCCAGAGACCGCGTTGGCGCGTGCTCTGTCGATTCATGCCTCCCACCCCCGCCGCTTGTGCGGCGTGGGGGTACGGCCCCTGAAAAAAGTTCGTCCCATCTGTCTGTTTGCGTCAGGCTCGTTCGTCCTGGAATTGTGCAAATGACAGGAGAAAGCCATGTCCACCATTTCTGCGATCGCCGAAACCGCGCCGGTCGCCAAAACCGCCCGCTGGACCGGCCGTATTCTCTCCGGCCTGGTCATCGTGTTCCTGCTGTTCGACGGCGCCATCAAGCTGGTGCCGTGGCCGGTCGTCACGGAAACGATGGACAAGATGGGTTATGGTTCGAGCGAAACGCTGGCGCGCAGCCTCGGCATCATCACCATCGTCTGCACCGTGCTGTATTCGGTGCCGCCGACCTCGATCCTCGGCGCCATCCTGCTGACCGGTTATCTCGGCGGCGCGATGGCATCCCATGTCCGGATCGACAGCCCGCTGTTCACCCACACGCTGTTCGGGCTTTATCTCGGCCTGATGGTATGGGGCGGGCTGTGGCTGCGTGATCCGGCCCTGCGCAATTTCATTCCTTTCCGCCGCCGACTTGCATCATAATCACCAGCCGTACGGAGCCTGACATGCTCGAGATCATTGCCATCGTCGCCGTCGTACTGGCGATTGCCATCGCCGCGGTGCTGATAACAGCCGCGACCAAGCCGGATACGTTCCAGGTCCAGCGCGCCATCAGCATCAAGGCGCCGGCGGACAGGATATTTCCGCTGATCAACGATTTTCACCAATGGCGCAGCTGGTCGCCCTACGAGGACAGGGATCCCGCGCTGAAGCGTACCTATGGCGGCGCCGAGAGCGGCAAGGGCGCGGTCTATGCCTGGGACGGCAACAAGAATGTCGGGTCCGGCCGCATGGAAATCCTCGAAACGTCAGTGCCCTCGAGGATCCTCATCAAGCTCGATTTCTTCAAGCCGTTCGAAGGCCACAACACCGCCGAATTCACAATGCTGCCGCAGGGCGATGCTACCCATCTGACCTGGACGATGACCGGGCCCGCCGTGTTCCTGTCCAAGGTGATGCAGGTGTTCATGAACCTGGACCGCATGATCGGCAGGGATTTCGAGACTGGTCTTGCCAATCTGAAAAAGCTCACCGAGAAGTAGCGCACGTTCACCGCAAATTCGTTCACGCCAAATCTGTTCACCCAAGGAGCCAACGATGCAGGTCAATCCCTATCTGTTCTTCAACGGAAATTGCGAGGAAGCGCTGAGGTATTATGAAAAAGTGCTCGGCGCCAAGATTGACGCGATGATGCTCTATGAAGGTGGGCCGGCCGACATGCCGACCCCGGTGGAATGGAAGAAGAAGATCATGCACGCCAGTTTCACGATCGACGGCGAAGTGGTGATGGCTTCCGACGCATTTCCCGGCGACTTCCATCAGCCGCAGGGTTTTGCGGTCGCGCTGCAGGTCGATGATCCCGCCGACGCCGAGCGCCGCTTCAAGGCATTGGCCGATGGCGGCACCGTGAAGATGCCGTTTGCCAAGACCTTCTTCTCCAATGGTTTCGGCATGTGCGTCGACAAGTTCGGCACGCCCTGGATGGTCAACTGCCCGGCAGATATGCAGTCATGACCGTGGGTGCGTAGGGTGGGCAAAGCGATAGCGTGCCCACCATTCTTTATGTGATGAAAGATGGTGCGCACGGCGCGAGTGCGCCTTTGCCCACCCTACAAAGCCCTTCACCTGCACGACGGGTAGATCGCGGCGAGTTCGCGCCCGCGCAGCAACAACATCCGCGACGTCAATCCGCCGCGGCGGCTGATCCAGTTACGGACCGGCTCCGGATAGGCTTCCAGCACCGCCTGCGACGCTTCCGGTTCGGCATACATCCGGCCGCGGCGGTCGATCGAGCGCGCGCCGTGGAAGCCGAGCACGGCGCGGCGCGTCACGCAGATGCGCTCGTTCGGCACCGTGCTCAGCACCAGCGTGCAGGCCGACAGGCATGGCCCGTCGATCACGACGCGCTCGCCGGACGCGCGCAGGCGCTCGAACAAGTCGAGAAACGGGCCGACCTGTCCGCCGGGGCTGGCGAGGATGCGCACCTCGGCACGAACAGGTGAAACCGCAGCGCACAGCGCCGCCGCAACGGCAATTGCCTTGATGAGCGCCATTCGCATGTGCGGCTCCTTCGTCCCGGAGCTGTTGAATTAGTCAACGTTGGCGCGTCCGGCAAGGCTCCGTCAGCCGTTCCTTCGTTCCCCGCGCAAGGTCGGCAAGCCGATGCCGGCGGCATCAAAACCGCCGTCGACGGCCAGCACCTGCCCGGTGATGTAGCTGGAACGGTCGCTGCACAGGAAGAACACCGCTTCCGCCAGTTCTTCTTCGAGGCCATAGCGATTGAGCGGAATGGCATCGTGGTAATCGGCGCGGATTTCCGGGGTGTGGACCGCCTTTGCCATCGCGGTCTCGACCGGGCCTGGCGCGACGGCATTGACGCGGATGCCGAGCGAGGCCAGTTCGACCGCGAGCTGCTTTGTCAAATGCGCAAGCCCCGCTTTGCTGGTGCCGTAGGCCGAGCGCAGCGTGGAGGCGCGCACCGCCGAGATTGACGTGATGTTCACCACTGCGCCGCCGCCATGTTCGCGCATAAGGGGGGCTGCGGCCTTGGTGCAGATGAATGGCCCGGTGAGATTGACCGCGAGTATCCGGTTCCAGTCCTCGTCCGATGTCTCGAGCAGCGGCGCGAACACAGCGACGCCGGCATTGTTGACCAGCGCGTCGAGCCGCCCAAAGCGCCCGATCACATCTGTCATCGCCGAGGCCACCGCGCCGGCATCGCTGACGTCGCAATGCAGCGCCAGCGTATTGTCGGGATCGGCCAGCGCCGCGACCGCGCCACGCAGCAATTCGCCCTCGATGTCGAGCAGCGCCACCCGCCAGCCATCGGCGAGAAAGCGTTTTGCGGTCGCAAGCCCGATGCCGCGCGCGGCGCCGGTGACGAGTGCGACTTTTGATAGGGAAGGAGGCATGGATGAGGTCCGCTGGTGATTGATTCTTTCGCTCTATACCCCACGCCGTTCATTGTGTCTCGAATCCGCCGGCAGCCCGCGCTTGCATGCTGCGCCGCATCCGGCGCACGTTCTCAAACCATGCGAGGTCACGGCAACCGAAAGGGTCCGGCAATGATGGTGGTCGACGTCAGGGATATGCCACCGGAGCAATGGCGGCTGGGCGTGGAAACCCGCATGCTGGTTTCAGCGCGCAACGGCGCCAGGCATTTGTGCATCTTCGAGCAATGGATCGCGCCCGGCGCCGGCGCCCCGACGCATTCGCACCCCGTCGAGGAGGTGCTCACCGTGCGCGAGGGCGAGGCCGAGATGTGGCTCGGCGAGGAACGCAGCATCGTCACATCGGGGCAATCCCTGATCGTTCCGGCCGGGCAACTGCACGGCTTCCGCAATTCCGGCACCGACATGCTGCATATCCACGCCGTACTGGCGTCGCCGGTGTTCGAGGCCACGCCGGAGGGCGCGACGGAAGTGACGCGGCGGTGGGAAGCGGTCTGAGCGAACGCCGATGCCAAAAAAAAGCCGGCACCGCTGCGCTTCTGCGCCTGCGGTGCCGGTCAAGCTCGCCTTCGGGATGGCTCCCGAAGGCTGATTGAGCCGATACGAGGGGCTGGCTGTCCCGTATCAGGCCAATTCGGCGGAGGCGCGCTGCATGTTGGACGACATGTCCGATGTGACGGCGCTCTGTTCTTCCACGGCAGCCGCCGTGGAGGCGATGAACTCGTTGACGCTGGCGATCGCCTCCTTGATGGCCGTGAGCGAGCCCACGACTTCGCTGGCGACGCCGTTGAGCTGCTCGATCTCCTTCGAGATCGTGTCGGTGGCGTGCTTGGCCTGATTGGCGAGGTTCTTGACCTCGGAGGCCACCACGGCAAAGCCGCGGCCCGCTTCGCCCGCCCGCGCCGATTCGATGGTGGCGTTCAGCGCCAGAAGGTTGATCTGCCCGGTGATGTTGCCGATCAGCTCGACGATCCCGCTCATGGCCTGCGAAGCGGCGCTGAGCTTCACAGCTTGCGCGTCCGCGGCTTCAACCCGGGCGGTCGCGTTCGCGGCATTCGCCTTGGACTTGGTCATGGTCTCGGAGATTTCGCGGATCGAGGCGCTCATCTCCTCGCTGCCCGCCGCCACCGACTCGATCAGGCCGCGGGCGTTCTCGGCCTTCTTGCGCGCGATCGCCTGGGCGGTGATGTCGGTCGCGTATTTCACCACCTTGAACGGCTTGCCGTTGAGGTCGAGTATCGGATTGTAGGACGCCTGGATCCAGATTTCGCGGCCGCCCTTGGCGATCCGCCTGTATTCCGCCGCCTGGTACTGGCCGCGGTTGAGATTTTCCCAGAATTCGCGATACGCCGGTGCGTTACGCTCGTTCGGATCGACGAACATGCCGTGATGCTTGCCCTGGATTTCCGGCAGCGAATAGCCGAGCGCGGCGCAGAAATTCGGATTGGCGGTGCGGATGGTGCCGTCCATGTTGAATTCGATCACGGCCTGCGATTTTACGATCGCGGAGATCTGGCCGTCATTGTCGGCGGCTTTCAGCTTTTGCGCGGTGACGTCGGTGGCGAACTTGACCACCTTGAACGGCTTGCCGGCCTCGTTGAGGATCGGATTGTAGCTGGCGAGGATCCAGATTTCCTTGCCGCCCTTGCCGACGCGCTTGTATTCGGCGGCTTCGTACTGACCGCGGTTCAGCCGCGCCCAGAACTCGCGATAGGCCGCGCTGTCGCGCTCTTCCGGGACCACGAACATGCTGTGGTGCTTGCCCTGGATCTCATCGAGCGCGTAACCGACCGCACCGAGGAAATTCTCGTTGGCGGTGACGATGGTGCCGTCCATGTTGAATTCGATCACGGCCTGGGCCCGGCCGATCGCGGCGATCTTGCCGGCGTCCTCCATGCTGTGGATTTTTTGCGCCGTAATGTCGGTCGCGAACTTGATCACCCCGACCGGCTTGCCGCCGCTATCGAGGACGGGATTGTAGGACGCCTGGATCCAGATTTCGCGGCCGCCCTTGCCGAACCGCCTGTATTGCGCGGCCTGGAATTCGCCCCGGTTCAGCCGCGCCCAGAACTCGCGATAGGCGGCGCTCTCGCGCTCGGCCGGATCGACGAACATGCCGTGATGCTTGCCCTGGATTTCGGCCAGCGTGTAACCCACGGCGCCGAGAAAATTCGGATTCGCGGTGACGATGGTGCCGTCGAGCTTGAACTCGATCACGGCCTGCGACTTGTTGATGGCGGCGGCTTGGGCAAGCGCGCTTTGGGTGTTTGCTTTCTTTTGCAGATTGAACACGTGAGGCTCCGCGCGCTGTTTAAAAATGGATGGCTGATAATCCCGTACGGGAAAAAGTTGCAGATACCCGTTTATCAACCGTAAACCATCTCGCGCGCCAATGTTTCGCCTGATGAAATTCGTGCGATGCGCTGGTTGGTGTGAAACGCCTGTGCGCCCTTCATTCATCGCGATAATTTGTCGCGTGTGCACGTTGATGGGCAGAGTGAATGCTCCGACCAGGCCTGCTGGCCTACGTATTCATACGGAGCGAATTTCTTGAGCTTTTTGAACGTTATGTCCGGTTCACGACACTCTCATACGCCGCCTGGAGCCGCTCACCGACCGACGGCCCCTTCCTGCGCCGGACCTGACCCAGATGCGTCTCGCGCAACTCGTCCATGAACTCTGCCCACATTTTAGGCCCGCCCTCGCTGAGCAGCCTGGCGCGGATGCCGAGTTCTTCGGAAACCGGGAGATATTTGTAACCCCAGGCCGCCATCTGCGCGAGGACCGGCAGCAGTTCGATGCCCTGTTCGGTCAGCGAATAGATTCCCTTCTGCTTATGGCTGGGATCGTCCTCGCGGGTGATGATGTCGGCATCGAGCAGCGTCTTCAGCCGGTCGGCGAGGATGTTGGAGGAGATGCCTTCCTCGGACTTGGTCAATAGCTCGCGAAAATGCCGCCGGTTGCCGAACATCATGTCGCGGATGATCAGCAGGCTCCATTTGTCGCCGACCACTTCCAGCGTGAGGTTGATCGGGCAGCCGGAGCGCTGGTCGTCGGTCATGGAAGCGTCCTCGAAAAACTGCTTGCAATATTGCACCGGTTGGCTCAGGCTACAACCAGTTGCAAATCGCAATCAGTTAACAGGAGCGACGGGATGGCAAAGCTGATCATGTGGAACCTGATGACGCTGGACGGCTTCGTCGAAGGGCCGAACCGGGACATCTCCTGGCATGAAGACGTCTGGGGCGAAGAACTGGAGCGATTGTCGATCGAGCAGCTCACCGCCGCCGGCGGATTGCTGTTCGGCCGCGTCACCTATGATCTGATGGCGAACCATTGGCCGAATGCGACCGGCGAAGTCGCCGACTTCATGAACGCGGCGCCGAAATACGTGTTTTCGCGCACGCTGAAACAATCCGGTTGGAACAACACGCGGATGTTCGCGGACGATGTGGCTGATACCGTCACCAAGTTGAAGCGCGATGCGCCGAAGGATATCTTTCTGTTCGGCAGCGCCGGTCTGGCGTCGCACCTGATCCCGCACGGCGTGATCGACGAGTTCCGCATCGCGCTGAACCCGATCATCCTTGGCGGCGGAACGCCGTTGTTCAAACAGGGCGCGCGGACCCGGCTGAAGCTGCTGGACAGCCGGGCGTTGTCGACCGGGATCGTGATCCTGCGCTACGCGCCCGCCGCCCCGAAATAATTCGGAGCAAATGTCGGCCTGCCAAACCCTGGTCCGTCTTGCTGACGTGCCCAAAAACACTCCGGAGTCCAGATGTCACTGACGCTGCATTTCCACCCGCTGTCATCGTTCTGCTGGAAGGCGCTGATTGCGCTGTACGAGATCGGCGTTCCGTTCACGCCTAATCTGGTCGATCTCGGCAATCCGGCCGAACGCGCCGCGCTGCTGAAGCTGTGGGGAATCGGAAAATTTCCGGTGCTGCAGGACGATGCGCGAGGCCAGATCGTCCCGGAATCGAGCGTCGTGATCGAATATCTCGACCGCCATTATCCCGGTCGCACGCAATTGATTCCCGATGATCCCGAACGCGCCTTGCAGACCCGGCTGCGTGATCGCTTCTACGATCTCTATGTGCATCTGCCGATGCAGAAGATCATGGGCGACCGGCTTCGCCCTGATGGGAAGCAGGATCCGCACGGCGTCGAGGAGGCGCGGGCGCAGTTGCGCACTTCATACGCGATGATCGAACGGCAGATGGCCGGCGGAGCCTGGGCGATGGGCGAAGATTTCAGCCTCGCCGACTGCGCCGCGGCGCCGTCGCTGTTCTACGGCAGCATGGTGGTGCCGTTCGGCGATGGCGAAACAAACCTCGCCGCCTATCTCGAACGCCTGAAGGCCCGGCCGTCGTTCGCACGGGTGCTGAAGGAGGCCGAGCCCTATTTTGGCATGGTGCCGAAGGAGCGCTGAATGAGCGCCGCAAGCAAGACCGGGATCATCCGCAACCTGTTCGCCGCCTATTTGGCGAACGACCGCGCGGCGGTCGAGGCCGCCTTCACCGACGATTTCCGTTTCACCAGCCCCTATGACGACGAAATCGACAAGGCGAGCTATTTCGCGCGGTGCTGGAAGAACGGCGACTGGATCGAACGACAGGATATCGAGCGGATCATGGTCGAAGGCGAGGCGGCGTTTGTGACCTATCGATGTGTCGTCAGGGCAGGCAAGAGTTTCCGCAATACGGAGTTCTTCGCTTTTGCGGGCGACAGGATCAGGCGCATCGACGTCTATTTCGGCGCGACCTATGAAAACGGCGCCTTCGTTCGCCAGGGCGACAGCTAAGTCCCTCCGATCCCATCTGGTCCGCGGAAAATGGCCTTCCAAAATAATTTCGGAAGCCATGTCGGTGCCGCAAAACCCGGTTCGTCATGTTGACGAGCGATGGTACCGGCCGACCGGCCAGACAGACAAACGGAGCGAAACGATGCGATTCATGGTGATTGTGAAGGCCAGCAAGGATACCGAAGCCGGCGTCATGCCGAGCACGGAAATGCTGACCGCGATGGGCAAGTTCAATGAGGAACTGGTCAAGGCCGGCATGATGGAGGCGGGCGAGGGCCTGCATCCGTCTTCGAAAGGCGCGCGGGTCAAATACCAGGGCGGAGAGGGCAGTGCCGTCAGAGGGCCGTTCCTCCTGACCAGCGATCTCGTCGCCGGTTTCTGGCTGATCAACGCCAAATCGCTCGATGAAGCGATCGCGTGGATGAAGCGCGCGCCGTTCGACGGCGGCGCCGAGATCGAAATCCGCCAGGTGTTCGCGGCCGAGGATTTTGGCGAAGCCTTCACCCCCGAACTGCGCGAGCAGGAAGATCGCCTGCGTGCGCAGGCCGGAAAGAAATAATCTCACCACCGTCATTCCGGGGCGGCTCGTAAGAGCCGAACCCGGAATCTCGCGCTGCAATCTCCAGATTCCGGGTTCGATGCTTCGCATCGCCCCGGAATGACGCCAAACCGAACAGGACCCCACCATGCGATTCATGATGCTGATGATCCCCCTGGGCTATGAGACCGCGGCGCCGGACGTGCAACTCGATCCCGAGCGCGTCACGGCGATGATGAAATACAATGAGGCACTGAGTGAAGCCGGAGTCCTGATCGCGCTCGACGGGTTGCACCCGCCGTCGATGGGCGCGCGGGTGTCGTTCGCGACCGGCATGCCTGTCGTCACCGACGGTCCCTTCACCGAGGCCAAGGAAGTGCTTGGCGGCTACTGGATGATCGACGTCGCGTCGCGCGAGGAGGCGATCGCCTGGGCCAAGAAGTGCCCGGCTTCCGAGAACGAGATCATCGAAATCCGCCAGGTGCAGGAGATGTCCGACTTCTCGGAGGAAGTGCAGCAGGCAGCCAAAGGCTTCGAGGAGTTGCAGAAGGGAAATGCGCACAAGGCGCGGTAGGCGCTGGAACCTCTCCCGGCTTGCGCTCGCTTCTTCCGTTTTTTGGTTCCAGACGAGCGAAGCCCGCGGTTTGAGGCGGTGGAGCAGCTTGGAACCACGCATTTGCGCCCGTTAACCTTCCTGAACGCTCAAAATAAGTGACCTTTATAGCCAACTCATGTAAAAGCCTTTCACATGAGTTGGCGCAAGGAAGAGCGCCGCGCCGAGCGCGGCTACCATCATGGCAATCTGAAAGAGGCGTTGCTGCAGGCGGCGCTTGGCCTGATCGCCGAAAAGGGCGCGGCCGGTTTCACCTTTGCCGACGCCGCGCGCATGGCCGGCGTCAGCCCGGCGGCGCCTTACCGGCATTTTCGCGATCGCGACGAATTGCTGTCCTCGATCGCGCAGCGCGGCTTCGAGCAGTTCGAGGCGCTCTTGCTGCAAGCCTGGGACGACGGCCGGCCCGACACCGTCACGGCGTTCGAGCGGCTCGGCAAAGCCTACCTCGCCTTCGCGCGCAATGAGCCGGCGTTCTACTCAGCGATGTTCGAATCCGGCCTTCCGGTCGATCTTAGTCCCACATTGCAGGCGGCGAGCGAACGCGCCTTCGCGGTGATCAGGGCGGCAGCCGAGCGCCTCGCTGCGCTGGTGCCGCCGGGCATGCCGCGGCCGCCGGCGATGATGATGGCGCTGCACATCTGGTCGATGTCGCACGGCGTGGCGTCGCTGTTCGCCCGCGGCGATGCGGCGCGCCGCAAGCTGCCGATGTCGGCCGAGGATCTGCTGGAAGCCGAAGTGCTGATTTATCTGCGCGGTCTCGGCTTCCCGACCGATCGCAGGCCTGCCGCGAAGGACCCGGCAGACCCGAAGCCGTCAGGCCCGCCGCCGGTTCCGCCGGCGGGTCCTTGGGGCTCTCCAAAATAATTTGACGACGGCCGCTTGCCGCCCGCTTGACAAAAAACGTGGATGGTTTAGGTATGTAAATGTTATTTACATTCACAACGGCGTGATCGCCGTCATGGAGAGGGAAATGGCCTACACCGCAGATGTCAATCGATGGCGCGGCCCCGCTGAAGAAACCAGTCGGCCCCCGCATATGCTGGATAGCCCCTGGCATCCTGGCTGGATCGCCGTAACCATCCTCGGCTTCATCATCTGGTGGCCGATCGGGCTTGCCCTTCTCTTTTTCACACTCGGGAGCAGAAAAATGGGTTGCTGGAGTCACCAGGATCGCTGGCAGAACAAGATGGAGCGGATGCAGTACAAGATGGACCGGATGCGCGGCCGCATGGAGCGCCGTGGTTTCGGCTTCGGTGGTTTTGGCCCGCCCACGAGCGGCAACCGCGCCTTCGACGAATACCGCACCGAAACGCTGCGGCGCCTCGAAGAAGAGCAGGTCGAATTCCGCGACTTCCTCGATCGCCTGCGTCACGCCAAGGACAAGGAAGAGTTCGACCAGTTCATGGCGCAGCACAAGCCGCGTCCGACCCCGCCGAACGATCAGCCGCAAAGCTGAGCTTCAAGAGATTGAGCTAACGCCTCGGGCGATGTGCCCCCATAGCGCCTGAAGGCTAACGAGCCGCCCGTTTGTGATCAGCACAGACGGGCGGTTTGCTTTGTGCGCCAATGCTGCGTCTTGCGGGTTGGTCGGAAGCGCGGCCACCTCGTAGAGATGCCACTGTAAAAAACAGGGCCGATATGTCATACTTCGCCTCATGACCACGAAAATACTTCAGGACGCAATGCGACGTGTCGAGGCTTGGCCGGAGGCTGCCCAGGTGGAGCTTGCCGAGCTTGCGCTGGAAATCGACGCGGGATTTTCCGGGGAAGCCTATCGCGCCACTCCCGAGGAACGCGCAGGGATTGAGCGTGGCCTGAAGGACGCTGGCGAAGGACGCTTTGCAACGGACGAGCAAGTTAGGGTCGCGTTCGACAAGTTTCGTCGTGTATGAAGGTCGTCTATACCGAGGAAGCGCTCCGTAACCTCGATGATATCAGCGATTACATCCGCCAAAACTATCCGACGATCTCCGAGACATTTCGCCTTCGCCTCCAATTCGTTGTCGCTCGCATTGCGAAATGGCCGGCGAGCGCACAAGAAGTGGCCGATCAATCCGGCGTAAGAGTCGTGCCGCTCGTTCGGTATCCATACAAGGTGTTTTACCGGGTAACGGACCAGACGATCGAAATACTCTACATCCACCACTCGTCCCGGGATGCTTAGTTGCCGGCGGCTATCGGGCGTTTGCTCTGAGACGCGCGGTCAATCAGCCAGTTCGCGCATCACCTTGATCAGGTCGGATTTGCCCTCAAAGCCGATGCCGGGAAGGTCGGGCATCACGATGTGGCCGTCCTGGACGCGAACGGAGTCGGGAAAGCCGCCATACGGTTGAAAGAGGTCCGGGTAGCTCTCATTGCCGCCGAGGCCGAGACCTGCCGCGATGTTCAGCGACATCTGGTGTCCGCCATGGGGGATGCAGCGGGACGGCGACCAGCCATGCTGTGCCAGGACATCGAGCGTCCGCAGATATTCGACAAGCCCGTACGACAGCGCGCAATCGAACTGCAGCCAGTCGCGATCCGGCCGCATGCCGCCGTAGCGGAGCAGATTGCGCGCGTCCTGGTGCGAGAAGAGATTTTCGCCGGTCGCCATCGGACCCGGATAGAATTCCGACATGTTGGCTTGTAGCGCGTAGTCGAGCGGATCGCCGATCTCCTCGTACCAGAACAGCGGGTAATCGCGCAGCATCTTCGCGTAAGCGATCCCGGTCTCGAGATCGAAACGTCCGTTGGCGTCGACGGCAAGCCGCGCTTCCGAGCCAATCTCCTTCAACACGGCTTCGATCCGTCCGCGGTCCTCGTCGATCGAGGCGCCGCCGATCTTCATCTTCACCACGTTGTAGCCTCGCTTGAGATAGCCGCGCATCTCCATCTGCAGCGCCGAATTGTCCTTGCCCGGATAGTAGTAGCCGCCCGCCGCGTACACGAAGACACGGGGATTGGCATCACGGCCCTTCTTTTCGGCGAGAAGGCGGAACAGCGGCTTGCCGGCGATCTTCGCGACGGCGTCCCAGACCGCCATGTCGAGCGTGCCCACCGCCACCGAGCGCTCGCCATGCCCGCCCGGCTTTTCATTGGACATCATCGCCGCCCAGATCCGATGCGGATCGAGGTTGGTGCCGGAGTCGTCGAGCAGGCTCGCAGGCTCGGCCTCGATGATGCGATTGCGGAAGCGTTCCCGGATCAGGCCGCCCTGACCATAGCGGCCATTGGAGTTGAAGCCGTATCCGACGACGCGGCGACCGTCGCGCATGACGTCCGTTACCACGGCGACGAGGCTCGCCGTCATTTTCGAGAAGTCGATATAGGCGTTGCGGATCGGAGAGGCGATCGGCTTGGTGATTTCGACGACGTCGACGATACGCATGATGTTTCCTTCCGTCGGCCTTTGTCTGGAGGCGCTGGTCATGCTGATAACGACAGCAGCAAGCCTGTTCGGAATGGCTAGTAAGGCTGGATTCGCTTCCAGGCCAATGCTATTGGCAGAATTGGTTATGTTGATACGGCATTACCAATGGAACTGATCTGGTTCGAGGACTACCTGGCGCTTGCCGAAACCCTCAACTTCTCAAGGGCGGCCGAGGCACGCCACGTCACCCAGCCGGCCTTCAGCCGCAGGATTCGCGCGCTCGAAAGCTGGGTCGGCGCTGACTTGTTCACCCGCACGACGCATGGCGTCGCGCTGACCCCGGCGGGCGAACTTTTCCACAATCAGGCGGAGATGCTGACCCGCGCGGTGCATCAACTGCGCCGCGACACGCTGGAAGTTTCCGGCCGCGGTGCAAAGCTCTTGTCGATCGCGGCGACGCACGCGCTCTCCTTCACTTTTTTTCCAAAGTGGGTTCGTGGCAATGAAAGGGTTCTGGCCCTTGGGAATCTCAACCTGATTTCCGACAGCATGCAGGCGTGCGAGCAGATGATGCTGCGCGGCGATGCGCAGTTTCTGCTTTGCCACCACCACCGGCAAATGAGCAGCCGGCTCGAGTCGCGCCAGTTCAGGAGCATCGTGGTCGGATCCGATACGCTCGTTCCGCTCAGCGCGCCCGGCAAAAATGGAGCTCCGCACTGGCGGCTTCGCGGCGGCAAGCCGGTCAAATACCTTGCCTATAGTGCGCAGTCGGGATTGGGACGCATCGTGGCCGCCCAATGGGGAACGAAAGATCGAGCCTTTGCGCTCGAAACGATCTTTACCTCCCATCTGGCTGCGACCCTGCTTTCGATGGCGCGCGCTGGAGACGGCGTGGCATGGCTGCCGCGGACTTTGGCCGAAGAGGACATTTCTGCTGGACGGTTGGTTGAAGCCGGCGCTGCGGATTTGCAGATCCCTATCGAAATTCGTCTTTTTCGCCCCATCGCGCGGCAAGGCCAGGCCGCCGAGTCGGCGTGGGCTGCCTTTGAACAGTCCTGACGTTTCGACGAACGGTTTGCTTTTGGTGCACCGCTTGCGCTGGCGAAGTCGCCCGGACGACCTATATTTCGGGCCGGCGCACCCGAGGTGATGGCGATGATCCAGAACGCAATTGCACCAGTCGACCAGCTTTGGCGATCCGTTCGCCGCGAGGCCGAAAGCGTCCTCGCCAACGATCCGCTGTTCGGTGCCTCGCTGTCATCAGCGATCTTCGATCATGCCGATTTCGGTCGCGCGCTCGCCCATCAGATCGGCGAACGGCTCGGCAAGACCGCTGATGACCGCGAGCTGTTCGCACGCGTGGCCCGTGAGGCCTTTCACGCCGCGCCAGACCTGATCGACGCGGCAAGCCTGGATCTGCAAAGCATTGCCGTTCACGATCCTGCAACCAAAGGACTGCTGCCGCCGCTGCTCAACTTCAAGGGCTACGTCGCGCTGCAGGCCTGGCGCGTGTCCAACTGGCTCTGGCGTCGCGAGCGAACCGACCTCGCCTTGTTGCTGCAAAGCCTGTCGTCCGATTCTCTTCAGGTCAGCATTCACCCCTCCGCCTCGATCGGCACCTCGGTGTTTCTCGATCACGCGACCGGCATCATCGTCGGCGCCTTCGCCGTGATTGGCGACGAGGTGACGATCCTGCAAAATGTCACCATTGGCCGGAAGCAGGCGCTGCCGTGCCGCGCGCCGCGGATCGGCCGCGGCGTGCTGCTCAGCACCGGCGCCACGATCCTGGGCGACGTCAGCATCGGCGACTTCGCCAAGATCGGCGCCGGCGCGCTCATCGAGCAAGACGTGCCGGCCGGATGCACCGCCGTCGGCATGCCGGTGCGGCTCGTCAATTGCGCGGAGGCGGGACTGCCGGCGTGAGCGTTATGCGCCTGCGACAAGCAACCAACATGTTCTCGAGCGGCACTTAGGCGATTTTTTACCCACAAGCCATTTCGCAAAACCAACCCCGCCATAAATCGCCAAGCCGATTGGCGCGAGCACGCACACCACCATCGACGTCCACATGATGGCGCCCATCAACAGGTCATCGCCCGATTCGGGATCGATGACGTGCGTGATCACGCGAACAATTCCAATGAGCACGGGGACGCCGATAACGTACACCAGCAACAGCTTCAAAGCCTTCGGGATAGAGCGCCGTATGGCCTGCGGGGTTGTCGTCGCTTGGACGTAATCTCGATCAGGTGAACCACCCGCGGGAGTACGCGCATCGTTACAATTCGTCGTCATCCGCGTTGGTACCTGCCCGCCAGCAGAAGGTTCGTCAACACCGGATGTCAGTCATTGCGCGTGCCGAACTCGCGGGGCCGGGAACTTGCCGGCTCCGTTCGCGTTTTCGTGCGAGGCGGAGCAAAAATGCCTGATTTGCCTACAACTCTAGGGGGTCTGCCCAGCCAAGTCCGCGGGGATTCGGGCACGTTTCGCCAGCCGGATATTGTGAAAGTTGCGGCCGCCCTGGTGTCGGCCGCTGTCCTCCTTGGCGGCCTGTATTACGGCCGCGACATACTCATGCCGCTCGCGATCGCGTTCCTGATCACGTTCGCGCTGAACCCGCTGGTCACATGGATTGTACGACTTGGCTTGCCCAGACTGATCGCGGCGAGCCTCGTGATGGTAACGGTCGTGTGCACTTTGGTGGGACTAGGCGTCGTTCTCGGCGCGCAGGTCCGTTCTATCGCGGTCGAATTGCCGGCCTATCAATCGACGATACTGACGAAGCTGTCGGATCTGCGCCAGAATCTCAAAGCGCCGGGATTTTTTGACGGCGTGCTGCAAACCGTCGCACGCGTACAGAAGGAGGTGGAGTCAAAGGGCGACAAACCCGCGGACGGTCCCCTCCCACAGCGCGTCGAAATCGTCCCCACACCGCAAACGCCGTTCGAGCAGGTATTTGCCTGGCTTGGTCGGTCAGCGGAACCTCTGGCCACCGCCGGTATCATCCTGATCTTCGTCTTTCTGGCGCTGCTCGATATCGGCGACGTTCGGGACCGATTTTTGCGCCTGTTGGGAGGGAACTTCCATCGCTCGACTGATGCGATTCAGGAGGCTGGCTCACGCATCAGCAGATATCTTTTGATGCAGTTACTCGTAAACGTCAGTTACGGTGTGCCGCTAGCAGCGGGCCTCTGGATCATCGGCGTACCAGGTGCCCTGCTGTGGGGCGCCGTGGGCGCCGTCATGCGCTTCGTCCCTTATGTCGGCCCACTGATTGCTGCAATCTTTCCAGTCGCGCTCGCCTTTGCCGTCGACAGCGGCTGGAGCATGCTGCTCTGGACCGTTGCGCTCATCGTCATCCTCGAGTTGACCAGCAACAACATTGTCGAGCCGCTGCTATACGGATCCAGCACCGGTTTGTCGGCCATATCGCTGATCGTAGCGGCAATATTGTGGACAGCGCTTTGGGGCCCCGTGGGGCTGGTCCTCTCCACCCCCCTCACGGTTTGTCTGCTAGTCCTCGGGCGCAATCTGCCGCAGCTGCGTTTCCTCGACACCATGCTCGGCTCGACGCCTGCACTGGAGGTTCCGGCCCGCATTTATCAGCGGCTGATTGCAAATGACAGCGACGAAGCTGTCGAGATCGCAAGCACCGAGATCGAAAAATCTTCGGTCATGTCATTCTACGATGCGATCGGCATCGAGGTCCTTCGTCTGGCAAGCGAGGAGTATCTTCAGAACGCTAGCGCCGAGCACCGCCTGCGTCTGGTGAGCGGAATGGATACACTGCTCGACGACCTCAAGGACCAATACCCCTCCTCCCTGAGTCCGGAGGCAAGGCCAACGGTCCTGTGCATCGGAGGAAAATGGGAGATCGATGCCCTCGCCGGAGAGATGCTAGCCCATGCGCTCGCTTTCGAAGGGATCGCCGCAGTTTCCCAACCCGCTGCAAGCGTCAATGCAGACTATCTGGCCAAGCTCGATCTGAAGGGCGCGGATATTGTCTGCCTCAGTTACTTTACGCCGAGTCCAGCCATCCCTGCTCGCCACGCCTGCCGGCGCTTGCGAAGACGATGGCCGAATTTGCGTATCGTTCTGGCGCTATGGAGGGCGCCGCCGGAACTCTTGACCGACGATTCCCTTGCAGCGCTCAAAGCCGATGCTGTCGCGACTTCGATTGATGAGGCGGTTCGTCGCATTCACCGCATCGTCGACCCTGAAGCAGCCAAGGCAGCTCAACAAGCCCCCGTGCCTGACAACGACATAGAGCGTGTCGACGCGCTGAAAGCTACCGGGGTTCTGGAAGGTGACAAACGTGAAGCTCTGGATGCGCTTGCCAAACGCGCGGCCGACGTATTCAACACCAGCCTTGCCGTGATCACCACTATTGACAAGGACCGCGAATACTTCGTCGGACAAAGTGGAAAATTGCCAGCTGCGATCACCGATGATGCAGGCACCCTGCTGCCGATGGACCGCGAGCAGGCGATCTGCAACCACGTTGTGGCTAACAACGAGACGCTGGTGATTTCGGATATCGAGCGCGATCCGCGCTTTGCGGATAACGAGACGATCAAGCAATGGGACGTGCGCTTTTACGCCGGCGCGCCGCTACGCGCAGCCGACGGTCTGATAATTGGAGCGCTGTGCATTCTCGACTCCGAACCCCGCACCCTGGAAGAAAACGAGGTCGCATTGCTTGAAACGATGGCCGGCGATGTCGTCGCCACCATTACAACGAGTGATGCGCACAGAGAATCGCCGGTGAAATTGCCCCCCGCGGCATCATCGGCAACGGTCGGGCAGATGGTGCCTCGGTAGCCAATTCACGGACAATCCCAGCCTCAGGAGATGAGCCAAACAAGGGCTGGAGGATACAACATCTAGCCCGACGAGGCTGGGCAAGAACTCGATCCGCTCTTGAGACAGTAGAATTCATTCCTCATCTCAAGCCACGCGACGG
>NZ_JAFCLX010000071.1:0-31807 GCF_018130205.1 Bradyrhizobium sp. AUGA SZCCT0222 | reverse complement strand
CATGAAGCACGGCCTCGAATACTTCCACGCCGCCGCCGCTGGATGGTGCCTTAGAGATGTGTGCATGCCCTAGGGCGCAGGCCGGGACCCATACGCCGCGGCCCTTTTGTTGAAGATGGAAGATAACGACCAGCGTGCAAACGCAATTACCGCCGGTGGCTATGGGTCCCGGCCTTCGCCGGGACGACATTGCTGTTTGAAATTTGAATCTGAACTCCGCGTCATCAGGTCGGCAAGAGGAAAGCGATAATTTGACGCAACTTGCGCGCGCCTTTTGCGTTACCATCTGATGGCCATGACAAACGACGATATTTTTGTGCCGAACCGCGCCCGCACCGAACGTCCCTCACAGGCACGGGCGAAGGGCCGTGGGCCTGTGATCGACCAGGAGGGGCGCGAAATCCCCGACCCCAGCCTGCGCGGGCAATTCGAGGGTTTCCGGATCGACTTCGGGAATTCCAGCGCCAACCCGTTCGGCAATCTCACCCGCGAGCAGCGGCTGGCGCGGCTGGAAGCGCTGTCGAAACTGCTCGACGTCGCCTTCATCGTGCCGGGCACCAATATCCGCTACGGCATCGACGGCCTGATCGGGCTGATCCCTGTCGTCGGCGACATCATCACGACAGCGATCTCGCTGTGGGTGGTGCGCGAGGCGCGCGCGCTCGGCGCGCCCTGGCACATCACGACGCGGATGCTGGCCAATGTCGCGCTCGATGGCGTGGTCGGCCTGGTGCCGGTCGCAGGCGACGCCTTCGACGTCATGTTCCGCGCCAACGTCCGCAACGTGCGGATGCTCAAGCGCTGGCTCGACAAGCAGCCGCGCTAATCATCTTCACACACGCGAAAAAATGCCCCCGGACATCGTCCGAGGGCAGACAACTCGAAAGCTTACTGTTACGCAGCGTCGGCGCTGGTTTCGGTCGCGGCGGGCGCGCGGGGACGGCGCGTCAGCGGGAAGGCCTCGCTCTCATAGAGCGTGCGGATGCCGCTCTGGTCGAAGCGGGCTTCCTCGACCTGCAGATAGGCGCCGTTCAGCGAGTCCGCCGGCAGCTCCTCGATCGCGAAGCGAACCGCTTCGGCCGCGGTGCCAAAACGCCGATATGCAAAGCCGGCCCGCTTCTTCTTGCGGATCGCGGCAGGAAACAGTTCGGCAGCGGTATCGTAGCTGAATGGACGCATGGTTTGTGACCTCAATCTTTTTGGCTCGTTCGTCGAGCGAGTGGGGATTGGATGACGGTGGGCCGCTATCCCGGGCGGCGCGCCGTGCACGTCATTTCGACCCCCAATATAAGCCTGTTTGACAGAAATGCGACTCCTGATGCGCAGATCGGGGGTGATGACGAATCCACGCATGGCTGGCTTTGGGTCCGTTTCGGACCGAAATAAGCCCTGTTATTTCAATGGGCTACCAAGCCTAAAGTTTGCGCAACAGCACCAGGACGAGCAGCACGATCAGGATCACCCCGATCAGCCCCATGCCGGAATGGCCGAGACCATAGCCATAGCCGCCAAAACGGCCGGAGAAGCCGCCCAACAGGAAGATAATCAGGATGATGATCAGTATCGTGCCAAGCGACATGGCGGCCTCCTGAAAGCGTGGCCGGCGTCAGGTGAAAACGCCCCGCGGCCCGGAGCAAAGCATACTCCAGGCCGCGAGTCCTCGCTCCGCCGAAAGGGGGAATTGGGCAACCGTCATTCCGGGGCGCATCGGAGAATCTCGAGATCCCCCGGTGCGCAATTGCGCACCTGAGGTTCGCTTCGCGCCCCGGGATGACGCGCTTAGCGCGTCACTTCTTCGTCTCGTCGATCGGCAGCACCTTCAGCGGTGTCGCATAGGGCTCGACGCGCAGCGAGTCTGAGGCGAGCAGGCCGATCTTGTGCAGCGGCGCCTGTTCGAGGTCGCCCGAGGCGGATTTGTGCACGGCGTATCGCCAGACGCTCATCGAGCCCTTGGCCACCAGCATCTTGGCGATGCCGCCGGCGTTCTTGCCGTCCATCTGCGCCAGATCGTCCTCGCCGATGCCGATGACGATTTCATCTTTCGCGGTAATGACCTTGAACAAGGAGACCTTGTCGGCGGCAAAAGCGGGCTGGATCACAACGCTCTCCATGATGAGGGTGGCTGCGCCGAGACCGAGCAGCAGACGTTTCGATATTTGCATTGAACTTTCCTTGATTTGCGCGCCGGGCAAACCGGAGAAGCCCCCCTGAAAATGAAAAACCCCGCGCGACCAGCTCTTGGTCGCACGGGGTAGGAAATGAGTTCGAATGGAATTGAGAAATATCTATCCGCCGTCATGGCCGGGCGTAGCCGTCCGAAGCACGGCGTCGCTTCCGCTCGCCTATGTCCCGGCCATCCACGGCTATCTTGTTTGCGGCACCAAAGACGTGGATGCCCGGCACAAGGCCGGGCATGACGAGTGAGGGACGACCGCGGCCGCAGCTATTTCGGCTGCAGCTTCAGCGCGGCCGAATTGATGCAGTAGCGCAGGCCGGTCGGTCCCGGGCCGTCCTCGAAGACGTGGCCGAGATGGCCATTGCATTTCGAGCACAAGACCTCGGTGCGGATCATGCCGTGGCTGATGTCGCGTTCCTCGTCGACATGGCCATCCGCGGCGGGCGCGGTGAAGCTCGGCCAGCCGCAGCCGGAATCGAACTTGGCGTCGGATTCGAACAGCGTCTGCCCGCAGCCGGCGCAGGTATAGGTGCCCTTGCGGTGCTCATGCTCGTATTCGCCGGAGAACGGCCGCTCGGTCGCCTTTTCGCGCAGCACCGCATACTGCATCGGCGTCAGCTCGCGGCGCCATTCGGCCTCGCTCTTCTCGACCTTGGTCTTGGTGTCGGACATGGAGTCTCCTTTACATATTTTCGTCATTGCGAGCGAAGCGAAGCAATCCATGCCGCAGCAAGGGGAGAAATGGATTGCTTCGTCGCTTCGCTCCTCGCAATGACGCGATGCGTTGATCTAGTTGCTGGCCTTCGCACTGCTCACCAGCGTCGGCTTATCGAGGTAGTCGCTCGCAAAGATCTTCTTGAGGTTATGGACCTTCGGGATGTCGTTGAAGGCAATATAGGGCTGGTTCGGGTGCAGCGTCATGTAGTCCTGGTGATAGGCCTCCGCCGCGTAAAACGCCTCCAGCGGGCCGACCTTGGTCACGATCGGCTTCTTGTAGACCTTGGCGCCGTTGAGCTGGGCGATATAGGCCTCCGCGACCTTTTTCTGCTCGTCGCTGGTGGTGAAGATCGCCGAGCGATATTGCGTGCCGGTGTCCGGGCCCTGGCGGTTCAGCTGGGTCGGATCGTGCACGACCGAGAAAAAGATCTGCAGGATCTTGCCGTAGCTGATCTTCTTCGGGTCGTATTTGACCTCGACCACTTCCGCATGCGCGGTGGTTCCCATCGAGACCAGATTGTAGTCGGCAGTTGCCTTGGTGCCGCCGGCGTAACCGGACACGGCGTTGACCACGCCCGCGGTGTGCTGGAACACGCCCTGGACGCCCCAGAAGCAACCGCCGGCAAGGACCGCGGTCTGGAGGCCGCTGGCCGGCTGCACGTCGGCGGCGGGCGGGGGAATGATCACGGCTTCTTCCGCGGCGCGCGAGGGGGTGACGGCGAACGCGGCAATGGCGAGCGCGCCGATGGCGGCGGCGCACAGCGAAAGGCGGCTGGATCGGCGAGGGGACATGGTTTCCTCTTGGGGCTGTTGGAAGGCAGTTTAGAGCGGGAGCCGCGTTTCGCAATCGGCGCAGCTTCCTCAGATACGCAGAGATACGGGCCTGGGCTCATTTTGTTACGGCCGGCGACACACGAGTTCGTGAATAAAACCGCGCCGGCGCAACACGTTAGGCGCGATGTTTGGCCACGCTTGACCGGACCTCGCACAGCTTCCCACAATGAACCGCCGGCAGCCTCCGGCGACCAAAATTCATGCGCCGGAGCGTTTCACTGATGTTGCGCGCCTTCTTCCTGGTCATCGTCACCCTTGTCGCCGCCGGCTCCGCGCGGGCGGCGGGCGATATCGACACCTGCCGGAATAAGGACACGGAACCGGTCGCAAGGCTGGCCGCCTGCGAGACCGTCATTGCCGACAACAAGATGCCCGCCAAGGCCAGGGCGGGCGCTTTCGGCGTTCGCGGCGATGCGCTGATCAAGAAGCGCGACTATGACGGCGCGATAACAGCCTTTAACGCGGCGATCGACCTCGTTCCCGATAACGCCGGATACATCAATTCGCGCGGCCTCGCCCATAGCAGCAAGGGCGAGGACGAGCGGGCTTTGGCCGACTACGCGCAGAGCTCGAAACTGCAGCCGAATTTCTCGAGCCCCTACAATAACCGCGCCCTTATTTTTATGCGTCAGGGCGGCCTGCAGCGCGCGCTCACCGAACTCGATTCCGCCGTCAGGCTCGCGAACAACGACGCCAGCCGCTACAATCACCGCTTCAACCGGGGACGCGTGCAGACGTACCGCAAGCAATACGACGCGGCGCTCGCCGATTTCGCCGAGGCGAAAAAGATCAATCCCGACGCCCCGCAGGTCGCGGCCTACCGCTGCATCACCTATACCGAAATCAGGAAGTTCGACGAAGCGATCGCGGATTGCAACGTGGCGTTGGCCCACACACCGAATTCGGTCTATGCGATGACCAGCCGCGGCAATGTCTATTTGGCAAAGGGGGACCTCGACGCTGCGCTGAAGGATTACAACGAGGCGCTCAAGATCAACCCGAACAATATCCGCGCGCACGCCAACCGCGGCAAGGTGTTCGAAAAGCGCGGTGACATCGCCGGCGCGCGCGGCGAATACCGTTCGGCGAGCGCTGCCCTGACCAAGTTCGATGATATCGATACCGCCATTGCGCGCCGCTTCGCCAAGGAGCGCCTGGCGGCGCTGACGGCCGCAGCCCCCGCGTCATCAGGTCCGCGCAAGGTCGCCCTGATCGTCGGCAACAGCGCCTACAAGAACGTGCAACCGCTCGCCAATCCGGCGCGCGACGCCAAATTGATCGCGTCCACGCTTCGCGACCTCGGCTTCGCGACCGTGACGCTGGCGCCGGACCTCACCCGCGACAAGTTTTTCGCGGCCCTGCACGAGTTCGGCACGCAAGCTGAAAAAGCCGATTGGGCGGTGGTTTACTATGCCGGTCACGGCATGGAGATCGGCGGCGTCAACTATCTGATCCCGACCGACGCCAAGCTCGCCGCCGACCGCGATGCGGAAACGCAGGCGGTGGCGCTGGAGCAATTGATCGCCGCGGTCTCCGGCGCGCGCAAGCTGCGGCTGGTGATATTAGATGCCTGCCGCGACAATCCGTTCGAGAAGAACATGCAGCGGACCATTGCGCTGAAGCTGGTCAACAAGGGCTTTTCCAACATCGAGCCGGAGGCCGGCTTCATGGTGGTCTATGCCGCCAAGCACGGCGAGACGGCGCTCGATGGCGATTCCGTCAACAGCCCGTTCGCAACCGTGCTGGCGCGTGAACTCAAGACGCCCAAGGTCGAGGTACGGAAACTGTTCGATATCGTCCGCGACGACGTCTGGACGATGACCAAGCGCGCGCAACAGCCCTTCACCTACGGCTCGCCGCCGGGAAGGGAAGATTTTTACTTCGTTGCGGAGAAGTGACGGCTTGCCGTCATTCCGGGGCGATGCGCAAGCATCGAACCCGGAATCTCGAGATTCCGGGTCTGGTGCTGGCGCACCATCCCGGAATGACCGTTCCCTACACCACCACGCTCAGCCGCTTCGCAGCGCGCGTGATGCCGGTGTAGAGCCAGCGCGCGCGGCTGTCCTGGAACGCAAAACTTTCGTCGAACAGCACCACGTCGTCCCATTGCGAGCCTTGCGACTTGTGCACGGTCAGCACATAGCCATAGTCGAACTCGTCATAGGGCTTGCGCTGCTCCCACGGGATGGTCTCGATGGCGCCGCCAAAGCAATCGCCGCGCACCGAGACCTTGGTCACCTTGTGGCCGAAGTCCTCATCGGGCGACAGCCGCATGGTGATGATCTTCGATTTCGACTGCGCGCGCGACTTGACCCGCCACAGGCCGCCGTTGAACAGGCCCTTCTTGCGGTTGTTGCGCAGGCAGACCAGCTTGTCGCCGGCGACCGGCAAGGGATCCTCGATGTTCTGTTTCTGCCGCACCCGCATGTTGTAGGCGCGGCGGGTGTTGTTGCGCCCGACCAGCACCTGGTCGGCCTTCATCACACGGTCCGGGTCGAGTTCGCTCCGCGACACCACCTCGCTCTCGCCATGGCGGCCGATTTCGAGTTCGCGGCCCTCGCGGATATCCATCGACATCCGCACGATCGGATCGTCCTGGGCCTGGCGATGCACCTCGGTCAGCATCGCGTCGGGCTCGCTATCGGTAAAGAACCCGCCGCCCTGGATCGGCGGCAGCTGCGCGGGATCGCCGAGCACCAGCAGCGGACAGTCGAACGACATCAGATCGCGGCCGAGCTCGGCGTCCACCATCGAGCATTCGTCGATCACGATCAGTTTGGCCTTCGAGGCCGGCGCGTCGTCCCACAGCTCAAAACTCGGCTGCTCGACGCCGGATTCGCGTGCGCGGTAGATCAGCGAATGGATCGTGGAGGCGTTGTCGCAGCCCTTGTTGCGCATCACCAGCGCGGCCTTGCCGGTGAAGGCCGCGAATTTCACCTCGCCATCGACGCCGTCGGCGATGTGCCGCGCCAGCGTGGTCTTGCCGGTTCCGGCATAGCCGAACAGCCGGAATACCGGCGGCGTGCCGTTCTTGCCGGGCTTTGCCTTCATCCAGTCGGCAACGGCCTTCAGCGCGGAATCCTGATGCGGCGTAAACGTGGTCATTTGGTCTCGGCGGAGGGGCGAGCGGGCCGTGATCGGCCGCGACTCAGGCAGACCCTCAAGCTAACCATTCGCGCGTTCCATGCAAGCCGGCTTCCGCGGCGCGGAATTGGAGTTTCACGGCCGAGGCTAGACTTGCTCCCTGCCGCGAATACACTGCAACAAAACAACAATCGGGAGCGACGTCATGAAGTTCGGCATCTTTTATGAGCTGCAACTGCCGCGCCCGTGGGAAGAGGGCGACGAGCTCCGGCTCTACCAGAATGCCCTGACGCAGCTCGAGACCGCCGACCGGCTCGGCTACGACCACGCCTGGGTCGTGGAGCACCATTTCCTGGAAGAATATTCGCATTCGCCGTCGCCGGAATCGTTCCTCGCCGCCGCCTCCCAGCGCACCAAAAGAATCCGGCTCGGCCACGGCATTTTCCAGCTCACCACCAACCATCCCGCCCGCGTCGCCGAACGCGTGGCGGTGCTTGATCTGCTCAGCAACGGCCGCTGCGAATTCGGCATGGGCGAGAGCGCCTCGATCACCGAACTGACGCCGTTCGGCCGCGACATGGAAACCAAGCGCGAGGTGTTCGAGGAAGCGGTGCAGGCGATCTTTCCGATGTTCACCAAAGTCGGCACCGAGCATCACGGCAAATATTTCGACATCCCCTTGCGTAACGTGGTGCCGAAGCCGGTACAGAAGCCGCATCCGCCACTGTGGATGGCGTGCTCGCAATTGCAGACCATCGAACGCGCCGGCGAGAACGGCTTTGGCGCGCTGGGCTTTCAGTTCGTCAGCGCGGAAGCGGCGCACGCCTGGGTGCACGCCTATTACAACGCGATCACCAAGCGTTTGAAGAAACTCGCCGACTACGAGATCAACCCGAACATGGCGCTGGTGTCATTCTTCATGTGCGCCAAGACCGACGAGGAGGCGCGGGCGCGCGCCGATGGCGCGACCTTCTTCCAGTTCGCGCTGCGCTATTACGGCGCGTCGCAGAACCGGCAGCGCCCCGATCCCGGCACCGTCAACATGTGGGACGAATACAACAAGTGGAAGCGCGAAAATCCGGAGGCGCAGGAGGCAGCCCTTCGCGGCGGCCTGATCGGCTCGCCGGAAACCATCCGCAAGAAGTTGCGGCGGTTTCGTTCCTCGCACATCGACCAGGTGATCCTGCTCAACCAGGCCGGCAAGAACAGCCATGAGCACATCTGCGATTCGCTGGAACTGTTCGCCAGGGAAGTGATGCCGGAATTTCAGCACGATCCCGAGCACGAGGCCTGGAAGGCCGGCGTGATGAGCGGTGCGATCCAACTCGAGGAAATCGATACCGAGGCATTCAAGGATCGCTACGGCAAACTGGCGGTCAGCGTCGCGCCGACGCAAAAGGTCGCGGCGGCGGGATAGCGGGCACGCCGAGTTCGTCTGGGGAAGTCTCGATCAGGAGGCGTCGAACAGCGCGATAGCCCGTTCCCTGACGGCTCCGTCGCTGCCATCCTCGCGCGCGATCAGGACGTAGTCCGTGCAGGGCACTCCCGATTCTGCGGTGGTGAAGCGTCTGCGGACCTTCGCGCCGTGCACAATATTGAAGTACAGCGCCGCGCTTTCATCCTCCAGCTGTCGGAAGCATGAGAGTTCCTCGCGCGCTCCCGCGAGATGCCGGATGGTGTAATGCGGGATCATGTCTGATGCAGCCCAGTATGTTTCGCTGTGTAGCCGTCCGCCGGGAAGTTCGGAATTTCAGTGAAATCCCCAGACGATCATGGCCAGCAGTGCCGCCTGGCAGATGATCGCTGCCGCCATTTTGATTGGATAGATCGTGCTGCGTTGAATCATCGGTGACCTCTGCGCTCGCTCGCGTGGTCGTGACAAGTCATCTCGAACAAGGTCGATTATTCCCTCGGGGCGTTGCTTTTTGAATTCCAAAGCTACGCAGGTTCCCCGCACAACATTCTCCGGACGCAGCCAACCACAGAAGAAACTTCAACGGCCGAGTCCAGGGGGCGGCACCGGAATGCCGACCCTTGTCCGTTTCATCTGTGGTGAGTTAGTTCGATCCGGCGGCCGCCGCCGTAAAGCTGCGATCGACGGCCTTGCTGACATCGAGCGTCTTGGAAAGGATGCCGTAGCGGGTGGCGCGGTCGGATGCCGCCTGAACTTCCTTGACGATGTCGGCGTCGATCACGATCGGGCTGGTTTTTTGCGCGGTGTAGGCGCTGAGCAGCACGTCTTCCGGCAGCTTGGTCAGCTCGGACGTGTTTTTGGCATATTCGGGCAAGTGATCGAGCGACCATAGCCGCGCCTTGTTCAGCCGCTGCACGAGATCCTGCACCGCCGCGCGCTTGGTGGCGATGGCGGAATCGGATGCCACGATGAAGGTGATGGTGGGCGTCAGGCCTTCGCCGTTGGCGACGACGCGGGCCTTATCCTTCAGCGTCGCGTAGGACACGTAGGGCTCCCACACCGCCCATCCGTCGATCGAGCCGGCGACCAGCGCGATCTTGGCATCGACTGGACCCAGCGGCGCGAAGGTCGCGTCGTCGACCTTGTATCCGGCTTTCTCCAGCGTCGCGTCGATCAGGAACTGGCCCCAGCCGCCGCGCGTTCCCGCCAGCCGCTTGCCTTTCAAATCCGCCGCCGTCTTGATCGGCGAATCCTGCCGGACCAGGATCGCCTGGGTGCGGGCATCGGAGCGCGTGCCGCCGATCGCCTTGATCGGTGCACCGGTGGCATAGACGGTGAGAAACGACAGATCGCCGGTGTAGCCGACATCGAGCGCGCCCGCATTCAGCGCTTCCAGTATCGGCGCAGCGGCAGGAAATTCCGACCATTCGATCTTGTAGGGAAGATCCTTCGCTAATCCCGCGATTTCGAGCAGCGAACGGTTGCCGCCCTTCTGGTCGCCGACGCGCAGCGTCACGGTGTCCGCTGCCATGGCCGAAGCTGTTATCGCCAGCCCCAGCGCGGCGCCGACCAGCGTGGCGCCAAATTTACGGATGCGTGAGCGCGTTGTTGATTCGAGTTTGTTCATGCCTTTGTTCTTTCCGGTGTGATCCGCCGCATTGCGTGAGGCAATTGGCGATGCAGCAAGCGTACGAGCGACAGCTCCGCAGTCAATGAAATGGCTGACTGAATATTTTGATGCACCGGCAATGATCGCCTCGCTACTCACGCGCGAATAAAAATTGTCTGCTGTGCGGCTTGAACTCGTTCGAAACCGGAAGAACTGAATCGATGCGGGGTCGCTGCATATTTTGCGAGCGCGCAAAAACCGTTTCATCGCACGTCGATATCAATGTGGAGATAATCTCTCCGTTCGCTTTCACATTCAAAATTCCATTTCATTGACGACGGCGTTGCTGCCGCGCATCATTTGAACGTCAGATCAACGGGGCGAGATCGGAGTCTCGCCGGGATTGAACCGAATAACCGATCGCCAGTGTGGAACATAACGGACCGCAGCATCCACGTGCTGCGCCGACGGCGGCGCCATGCCGTTTTGAGAGCAGGAGTGCAGGATGTCACGAGATGGAAAGAACGACGTAACGCGGCTGGATCGCCGAACGTTGCTGCGCGGCGGGGCTGCCGCGGCGCTCGCCGCGCCGCTGGGCGTGTTTGGCGCGCAAGCCTTCCCGTTCCGTCCGGCGACATCAGGCATCGACTTCTCGGAGTTCCCGATCTGCAGGACCGCCTCCAACGCGCCGGCGCTATCAGGAGCACCGCGAAAGCTGAAATTGTCATGGAATGCCGGCGCGGTCTGCCTCGTGCCGGTTCCAGTGGCGATCGACCAAGGCATCTTCAAGAAGCATAATCTCGACGTCGAACTGATCAACTACAGCGGTTCGACCGACCAGCTGCTGGAGGCGATCGCGACCGGCAAGAGCGACGCGGGGCTCGGCATGGCGTTGCGCTGGCTGAAGCCGCTGGAGCAGGGGTTTGACGTCAAGATCGCGGCTGGAACCCATGGCGGCTGCATGCGCGTGTTGTCGCGCACCAATTCCGGTGTCGACAAGTTGACCGACCTCAAGGGCAAGATCGTCGCGGTCGGCGATCTCGGCGGACCGGACAAGAATTTCTTCTCGATCCAGCTTGCCAAGCAGGGCATCGATCCCAACAAGGACGTCGACTGGCGCGCCTATCCCGGCAATCTGCTACAGCTCGCCGTCGAGAAGGGCGAGGTTCAGGCGTTCCTGGCCTCCGATCCGATCGCCCATATCTGGCTGAAGGACTCTGCCTACAAGGAGGTCGCTTCCAACCTCGACGGTGAATACAAGGACAAGACCTGCTGCATCCTCGGATTGCGCGGCAGCCTGGTTCGCGAAGAACCGCAGGTCGCACGCGCCATCACGCAGGCGCTGCTCGATGCCGCCATGTACACCGCGCAAAACCCCGATGTCGCCGCGGCTTCATTCCAGCCTTACGCCCCCAAGACGGCGAGCCTGCAGGATCTGCAGGCCATGGTCCGCTACCACACCCATCATCACCATCCCGTCGGCGAAGTGTTGAAGCGGGAACTGAAGGCTTATGCGGACGACCTGAAGAGCGTTTCGGTCTTCAAGGCCAGCACCGATACGGCGAAATTTGCGGAGCGGATCTATGTCGACGTATTCGGCGTCTAAGACGGTCGCTCTGGCGCAATCGGCGGAAGAAGGCGCAGCACTTTCGGGGCGGCCGCTGTCGCTGGCGGTCTCGTTTCCGGCAGGCGGGACCGGCGTGTTCGCAAGCCTGGCGTGGGCCGGGTTTGGCATATCGTGCCTGTGGTGGCCGGATATCGGCGACTGGACGCGCACCCATCAGCTCGCCGCCGCGGCCTTCGTTATCTCCGGCGTCATTTTCCTGGCGACGGTGGCGGGCAGCCGGCTCGGGCGGTTCAATGCCGGCCTGCAACGGCGTGCGCCGTGGCTGCTGGTATCGGCGTTGTTCCTGACGCTGTGGGAGGTCGCGACCGCAAAATTCGGGTGGCTGCCGCTGCCGTTCTTCCCGCCGCCGCAGTCGATCATCGAGGTCTACACCGATGATCTGCCCAAATTGCTCGACAGCATTTTTGCTTCCGTAAAACTTCAGCTCGGCGGATATGTCATCGGCGCTACCGTTGGCTTTCTGACCGGCGTGTCGATCGGCTGGTCGCGCAGCGTCGGCTACTGGGTGCATCCGGTGCTGCGGTTCATCGGTCCACTGCCGGCGACGGCGTGGCTGCCGATCGCGTTCTTCACCTTCCCGTCGAGCTGGAGCGCCTCTACGTTCCTGATCGCGCTGGCGACCGGGTTTCCGGTCACGGTGCTGACCTGGTCCGGCGTCGCGAGCGTCAGCAATGCCTATTACGACGTGGCGCGGACGCTCGGCGCGAAACCGTCATTCCTGGTGCTGAAGGTCGCGATTCCCGCAGCCTTGCCGCACGTGTTCGTCGGCCTGTTCATGGGCCTCGGATCGTCGTTCGCAGTGCTGGTCGTCGCCGAGATGATCGGCGTCAAGGCGGGACTCGGCTGGTATCTGCAATGGGCGCAGGGCTGGGCGGCGTATGCCAACATGTATGCCGCGTTGATCGTGATGTCGCTGCTGTGTTCGGGAGCGATCACGCTGCTGTTCCGGACGCGCGACCGCCTGCTGATCTGGCAGAAGGGAGTCGTCAAATGGTAGCGCATGCCCTTGCCGAAGCGGTCACTTATCCGGCCGTCGGCGCCTCACTCGATGTCGAACGCATCAGCCACGCCTTTGACATCGACGGCAGCGTCTTGCCGGTGCTCGACGATGTCAATTTCAGCGTCAAGCCCGGTGAGTTCATCGCACTGCTCGGTCCCTCCGGCTGTGGCAAGTCGACCTTGCTGCGGCTGGTCGCGGGGCTTGAGGCGCCGCGATCGGGCGTGCTCCGCGAGGACGGCGATCCCGTCACCGGACCGTTCCCATCCCGGGTCGTGGTGTTTCAGGATCCGACGCTGTTTCCGTGGCGAACGGTCTGGAACAACGTCGCGCTTGGGCTCGAGGCGCAGGGCATCCTGAAGACCCAGCGGCAGCGTGTCGATGCCGCGCTTGACCTCGTCGGGCTGTCGCAGTTTCGCAATGCCTATCCGCATCAATTGTCTGGCGGCATGGCACAGCGCGTCGCGCTGGCGCGGGCATTGGTGAACGACCCCAAGATCCTCATCCTCGATGAGCCGCTCGGCAAGCTGGATTCGCTGACGCGGATCACGATGCAGGCCGAAATCGTGGCGCTGTGGCAGCGCAAGGGATTCACCACGCTGCTGGTGACCCATGACGTCGAGGAAGCCTTGTTCCTCGCCAACCGCGTCATCGTGTTCAGCGACCGGCCCGCGCGCATCAAGGCCGACATCGCGGTCGATCGGCCGTATCCGCGGCACCGCGGCGATCCCAGGCTGGCGGAATTGCGCCGTAACATCCTTGGCCTGCTTGGATTGGACGCCACATGGTGAGTGTGAACAGCAGTTCGATACGTAAGGAGCCGCCGGCGGAACATACGCCCATACCGTACGATTGCGCGCGGGCACTTGCTTCCGAATTCGCGGCCCGGGCGGCGCAGCACGATCGCGACGCCAGCTTTCCGCATGAGAATTTCAAGGAGCTTGCCGAGGCGGGATTGCTGGCGCTGACCGTGCCGACGGTGCTTGGCGGCCACGGCGCGGGTGCGCTCGATACGGCGCGCATCCTCGGCATCTTCGGCAAGGCTGACCCATCGACGGCGCTGGTGTTGTCGATGCACTACATCCAGCATCTGGTGATGGCGCGCAGCACACGCTGGCCGGGGCGTCTGTCGCGCAAACTGGCGCGAGAGGCGGTCGATGGCGTGGCGCTGATCAATGCGCTGCGGGTCGAGCCCGATCTGGGATCTCCCGCGCGCGGCGGGCTACCGGCGACAACAGCGCGAAAGACCGAAACCGGCTGGAGGCTCTCTGGCCGCAAGGTCTATTCGACCGGTGCGCCGATCCTGAAATGGTATGCGGTGTGGGCGAAGACCGACGAGCCGGAAACGCGCGTCGGCCTGTTCCTGGTTCCCGCGGGATTGCCGGGGACGCGGATTATCGAAACGTGGGACCATCTCGGCCTGCGTGCCAGCGGCAGCCATGACGTCGTGTTCGAAGACGTCGTGTTCCCGCTCGACCATGAGATCGACGTGCGTACGCCCGAGGAATGGCGGGTGCCGGATTTCACCCAGTCCGTGGTGCATGCGATCTTCGTCGCCGCGATCTATGACGGCGTCGCCCGTGCCGCGCGCGACTGGCTGGTCGAATTCCTGAACAACCGGAAGCCATCCAACCTCGGCGCATCGTTGGCGACGCTGCCGAGAGTGCAGGAGATCGTCGGCGGCATCGAGGCGCGTCTTGCCGTCAATGCCCGACTGATCGACAGCTTTGCGGGCGATTTCGACGATGGCGTGCAGCTCAGCGCGTCCGAATCCAGCATCGTCAAGCTCACGGTCACCAATAATGCGGTCACGATTCTCGAGGATGCGCTGTCGCTGACCAGCAATCATGGTCTCACCCGCGCCAACCCGCTGGAGCGGCATTATCGCGATGTCCTGTGCGGGCGGGTTCACACGCCGCAGGACGATGCCACGCGCGTCAATGCCGGACGTCTGGCGCTCGGCGTCTGAACATCAACGAACCAATCCCAAACTCTGGAGCTAACCCATGTCAGTGGAATTCATCGGATACATCGGCAGCAATTATTCGTCCGAAACGGTCGTGCGGAACGGCCCGATTCTCGACCGGCACTATATCGAGACTGTTGCCAAGGCGCATGAGAACGCAGGCTTTGATCGCGCGCTGCTGGCATTTCATTCCACCACCCCGGACGGGCTTCAGATCGGCCAGCACGTGCTCGGCGTGACCGACAAGCTCAACGTCCTGATCGCGCAGCGGCCCGGCTTCACCGCGCCGACGCTGCTCGCCCGCCAGCTGGCGACCGTCGATCAACTCTCCAGCGGCCGCGTCGCTTTGCATGTCATCACCGGCGGCAACGCCACCGAGCTCCGGCAGGACGGCAATGTCATCGATGACAAGGACGAACGCTACGCCCGCACCAGCGAATTCCTGGACGTCGTTCGCGCCGAATGGAGCAGCGAAAAGCCGTTCACCTATGAAGGGAAATATTATCAGGTGCAGAACGGCTTCTCGCAGCTGAAGCCGTATCGCAGCGAGGGCATTCCGATCTTTGTCGGCGGCGGTTCGGACGCGGCAATCGAGGTCGCGGGCAAGCATGCGGATACGTTTGCGCTGTGGGGTGAATCCTATGCGCAGGTACGTGATGTGACGTCGCGGGTCCGCGCCGCGGCTGCGAAACATGGCCGGCCGACGCCGCGCTTCAGCCTGTCGGTGCGTCCGATCCTTGCCGATACCGAGGAGAAGGCCTGGGCCAAGGCGGACGAAATCCTGGCGCGTGCCACCGCGCTGCAGGACAAGACCGGCTATCGCAAGCCCGCGGACGGCCACGCTACCGCCGGCGCGAAGCGGCTGCTGGCGCTGGCCGAACAGGGGACAAGGATCGACAAGCGGCTGTGGACCGAAATTGCAAAGCTCACCGGCGCCAACAGCAACACCACGGCGCTGGTCGGCACGCCCGAGCAGGTCGCCGAAGTCTTTGGCGACTATTACGATCTCGGCATCAGCCACTTCCTGATTCGCGGCTTCGATCCCCTGATCGATGCCATCGACTACGGCCGCGAACTGATCCCGCTGACGCGTCAACTGATCGCCGGACGCAGTGTTGCCCGGGGAGTGGCAGCGGAATGATGCGCGCCATTCTCGTTGCGGGCCTGCTGCTGGGTGCGATTGCCTCGGCGGATGCCCAGACCACATTGCGGGTCGGCGATCAAAAGGGGAATTCGCAGGCCGTGATGGAGGCGGCCGGCGTGCTCAAGGATGTTCCGTACAAGATCGAGTGGAAGGAATTCGCGGCCGCGGCGCCGCTATTGGAAGCGTTGAGTGCGGGCGCGATTGAAACCGGCCTGGTCGGCGACGCGCCGTTCACCTTCGCGGCAGCGGCCAATGTTCCCGTGAAAGCCATCGCCGCGATCCGGCAAACTCGCGAAGGGCTCGCGGTACTCGTTCCGAACGACTCGCCAGTCCGCGATTTCGAGAGCTTGAAAGGCAAGAAGATCGCGACCGGCCGCGGCTCGATCGGCCATCAACTGATTCTCGCCGCCCTCGAATCGAAGGGCTGGTCGACCAGCGACGTCCAGATCGTGTTCCTCGCGCCGTCGGACGCCAAGGTTGCGTATACGCAAGGCTCCGTCGATGCCTGGTCGACTTGGGAGCCTTATGTCAGCCAGGAAGAAGTCCTGTTCCAGTCGCGGCGCGTGATCACGGCTGAGGGTCTTACGCCGGGACTGGGCTTCCAGGTCGCGACCCCGAACGCGATCCGCGACAAGCGGCCGGAACTGGAAGATTTTGTCAGGCGGCTGACGGCCGCGCGGGCGTGGTCGCAGACCAATGTCGGTGCCTATGCCGACACGTGGGGCAAGCTGATGAATATTCCGCCCGCTGTGCCGTTGAATTGGCTCAGCCGAGCCAAGATCCGCGTCGCCCCGATCGATGACGGTGTGGTGGCCGACGAGCAGCAAACCATCGATCTCTATTTCCGCTCGGGCCTGATCAAGCAGAAGCTCAACGCCGCCGATATCGTCGACCGCTCGTTTTCCGGAGCGATCGGCAAGGGCGCGGGGCTTTAGGCTGGCGAAGACGCTCCGCGCAGCAAGTCTTTCTCCGGCAGCCGCTAATTTCGAAACGGCAGCCGGCTTGTGTGGAATTATTTTCTGAATACCATTGTCGATAGCAATGCATTTGGAAGAAAGTTTCACATATGAGCGAAGTTGTTACGTCTGGCCCGGAACAGACCCGCCGCATCGATGCGATCGACCGCAAGATCCTGCGGGTACTTCAGGAAGACGCATCGCTGTCGGTAGCCGAGATCGGGGAGCGCGTCGGGCTTTCCTCCACGCCGTGCTGGAAGCGCGTCCAGCGCATGGAGAACGAGGGCATCATCACCGGCAAGGTCGCGCTGGTCGACCAGAACAAGATCGGCCTCGGGCTGTCGGTGTTCGTGTCGGTGGAGAGCGACGATCATTCCGACGCGTGGCTGAAGAAATTCGCAGCCGCCGTCAGCGCCATGCCCGAGGTGATCGAGTTCTATCGTATGGCCGGCGACGTGGACTATGTGCTGCGCGTCGTCGTCGCCGACATGCGGAGCTATGATCTTTTCTACAAGAAGCTGATCGGCGCCGTCGCGCTGAAGAATGTGACCTCGCGGTTCGCGATGGAAAAGATCAAGTCGGTCACCGCATTGCCGGTTCCGGCGTTCGAGGCGGCATAGCGCGAGACGATTTTTAGTTAGATCGGTTTGGCCGCGGCGCTCACTTTACCTCTCCCGCTTGCGGGGTCGAGACGAGCGAAGCTCGCTCTTAGGTCGGCGCGAAGCGCCGGGTGGGGGCTCTCTCCACATCGGGAGCGTCAATTGCGAAGACACCCCCACCCCAGCCCTCCCCCGCAAGCGGGAGAGGGAGCGCACTTCAGTCGCGGCTCGCAACACATCATGCTCTAGCCACCGCCTCTATCAGTCGCGCTTCGGCGTCCAGATCTTCGCATCCCCCGCGTTGACCTTTACCGGCAGCAATCCTTCGGCAAAGAACGCATCGGCAATGCGTTGCTGTTCGGACAGGCCGGGCGCCGTGACGACACCGACCTTGTAGGAACGATGGCTGTTGGCTTCCTTCACCGTCGCCGCATCGATGCCCCAGAGGCCCGACAGCAATTTGGCGGCGTCATCCTGATGCGCCTTGACCCATTTGCCGGTCTCGTCGAGCTTGCCGAAGATCGCATTCAGCACATCGCCGCGCCGATCGGCAAACGCAGCCGACGACAAATAATATCGCTTGTAGCTCGCAAGGCCGTTGCTGCCGTCGGACAGCACCCGCGCGTTGGACTGGCGCTGGGCGCTGGTCAGGAACGGATCCCAGGCCACCCACGCATCGACATTACCGCCGATGAAGGCGGCGCGGCCGTCGGCCGGCGTCAGATAGGCCGGCGAGATATCCTTGAAGCTCAGGCCTGATTTGGCGAGCGCGGCAAGCAGCAGGAAATGGCTGCCGGCGCCTTTTGTGACGGCAACCTTCTTGCCCTTCAGATCGGCCAGCGTCTTGATGGGCGATTCTGCGCCGACCAGAATGGCCTGCGCCGACGGGGAGGCGGCTTCTTCCGCGATATAGGCAAGCCTGGCGCCGGCGGCTTGCGCGAACAGCGGCACGGTATCGGCGACGTCAGCGCCAAAGTCGATGTTGCCGGTATTGATCGCCTCCAGCAGCGGCAGGCCGCTGGTGAATTCATGCCAGGAGATGCGAACGCCGAGCGGCGCGAGCGCCTTTTCCAGCTCGCCATTGGTTTTCAGGATGGCCGTCAGCGTCGAGGATTTCTGATAGCCGATGCGAATCGTATCGGATGGCGGCGTCTGCGCGGCCACGGATGTTACTGAAACGACCGCGATGGCTGCGATGGCTCCGATGATTGATGCGGTATGGTTGCCCATGAAGTTTGATCTGCCTGACATTGAAGGGATCAAAACAAGCTAGAGGCCGCGCAACCGCGGTCAATAGAACCGTTCTTTCTTGTTGTCATGCGATCCGCATGACGATGCTACGCCGGTCGGCATTCGCAGAGAGAAATTCCAAGCCTCATATTTTCGTACGCGCCGGCGATTGTTCGCTCAGTGCGTCTGACACCATGTCGATAGGGTTCCGTCGCTGCCTAATTCATGATTAACGAATCCGGGCGTCGCGAGATCCAAGAAAAATGCGTCGTCGCAAATCGTGTTTCGGCAATAAACGCGTCGTCGCGCGACGGCTTGGCAGTGCCGTCATTGCTATTTTTGCGGAGCACTCGACACCTCCCGCGCCCAGCACCATCATCCCTGCCATCGCATGATCGCGCAATTTCGCGAGCATGATCGTTCAGGAGAATGTGATGAAGCGTCGGGAGTTTCTCGGATTGTCGGTTGCCGGTGCCGTTGTCGCGCTGTCGCCGGGTGCACGGGCGCAAGCGCCGGTGAAGGAAATCCGCATCGGCTATCAGAAGACCGGCGTGCTCGTGATCACGCGGCAACAGGCTATTCTCGAAAAGCACTTCGCCGCAAAACAAATTGCCATCAAATGGATCGAATTCACGTCGGGCCCGCCATTGCTGGAGGCGATGAGCACCGGCAGTGTCGATCTTGGCGCGGTCGGCGATAGCCCGCCGATCTTTGCCCAGGCCGCGAATGCGAACATCGTCTATGTGGCGGCGTCGCCCATCACCAACGGGCAGGGCATTCTGGTTCCCGCCAGCTCCACCATTCGCACGATTGCCGATCTGAAGGGCAAGCGGATCGGATTTGCCAAGGGCACCAGCGCGCATAACGTTCTGATCGCGACGCTGGAAAAGGCCGGTCTCACCTACGCCGATATCACGCCTGTCTATCTGTCGCCGCCCGATGCGGGGCCGGCATTCGCCAATGGCAGCATCGAAGCCTGGGCGATCTGGGATCCATACTTCGCGATCGGCGAAAAAAAGCAGAACGGCCGGATCCTGATCAACGCCTACGAGGTCGCCAAGACCAATTCGTTCTATCTCGCCAACCGCGATTTCGCGAACACCAACGTTCAGCACACCCGCGACATCATCGCGGGCCTGGCGGAAGCCGCCCGCTGGGCGGAAGGAAATCGCGACGCCGTGGCAACTGCGCTCGCCGCCGTGACCGGCGTTCCGCTGGAAGTCCAGACCGTCGCGGCCAACCGGGCCTCGTTCGCGATCGGCCCGGTGACGGAGGCGATCATCGATACCCAGCAGGCCGTCGCCGATCGCTTCTTCAAGCTCGGGCTGATCCCGAAGCCGATCGTGGTTCGCGACATCGTCTGGCGCAACACCCAGACCTGAATTCGAGAAAAGCCATTCCAATCAATGCAGAGGATTTCATCATGAAGCGTTTCATCAAACGCCTGATCGCGAGCGCCATGCTGTCTCTCGCCATCGTCGGCTCGACGGTTGGCCTCAGCTATGGGCAGGACAAGGTCGTCCGCATCGGCTTCCAGAAATACGGCAAGCTGGTGCTGCTCAAGAGCAAGGGCACGCTTGAAGGCAAGCTGAAGGCCGCGGGTTATCAGGTGGTATGGACGGAATTTCCCTCCGGGCCGCCGCTGCTCGAGGCGCTTAATGTCGGCGCCATCGATTTCGGCAACACCGGCGAAGCGCCGCCGATCTTCGCGCAGGCCGCGGGCGCGCCGATCCAGTATGTCGCCTATGAGCCGCCGGCACCGAAGGGCGAAGCCATCCTGGTGCCGAAGGACACCAAGCTGAATTCAGTTGCCGATTTGAAGGGCAAGAAGGTCGCGCTCAACAAGGGCTCCAACGTTCACTATCTGCTGGTGAAGGCGCTGGAGAAAGCTGGTGTCAAATATTCGGAGATCGAGCCGGTGTTTCTGGCGCCGGCCGATGCGCGCGCTGCGTTCGAACGTGGCGCGGTCGACGCATGGGTGATCTGGGATCCGTTCCAGGCCGCCGCCGAAGCTGCGACCGGCGCGCGGACGCTCGCCGACGGCACTGGCATCGTGTCGAACTATCAGTTCTATTTCGCCTCGAAGAAGTTCATTGGCGCCGACCCGAAAATCGTCGATCTCGTGCTGGCCCAACTCAGCGAAGTCGACGATTGGGCCAAGGGCGACATTCACACCGTCGCCGAACAGCTGGCGCCGGCGATCGGTCTTCCGGTCCCGGTCGTCGAGGTCGCCCTGAAGCGGCAGTCCTACGGCATCAAGCCGATCACCGACAGCGTGATTGCCGACCAGCAACAGGTCGCCGATACGTTCTTCGCGCTCGGCCTCATTCCCAAGCAGATCAAGATTTCCGACGCGGCACGGAGGCCGGGTTCATGAGCGACCAATCGAACGCCAATATCCTCTGGTTCCTGCCAACCCATGGCGATGGCCGCTATCTCGGCACCACCACCGGCGGCCGCGAGGTGAACTTCAATTATCTGCGCCAGATCGCGCAGGCTGCGGACCAGCTCGGCTATTACGGCGTGCTGCTGCCGACCGGGCGAAGCTGCGAAGACTCCTGGGTGGTGGCGTCAGCCGTCGCGCCCTGGACCGAGCGGCTGCGCTATCTGGTGGCGGTACGGCCCGGCCTGCAATCGCCGAGCGTCGCCGCGCGCATGACCGCGACGCTGGACCGGTTGTCGAACGGGCGGCTGCTGGTCAACGTCGTCACCGGCGGCGACCCCGTCGAGAACAAGGGCGACGGGATCTTCCTCGATCACGACGCGCGTTATGCCGTGACGCGCGAGTTCCTCAACGTCTATAGCGACCTGCTCGCGGGCAAGACCGTCAATGTCGAAGGCAAGCACATCCGCATCGAGGATGGCCGTCTGCTGTTTCCGCCGGTGCAGTCGCCGCGGCCGCCGCTGTATTTCGGCGGATCGTCGGATGCAGGCATCGATGTCGCCGTCGACACCGTCGACAAATATCTGACCTGGGGCGAGCCGCCGGCGCAGGTGGCCGAGAAGATCAATCGCGTGAAAGCGGTCGCAGACGCGCGCGGGCGAAAACTCTCGTTCGGCATTCGGCTGCATGTGATCGTTCGCGAGACCAATGCGGAGGCCTGGAAGGCGGCGGATGAATTGATCCAGCATGTCACCGACGAGACGGTGGCCTCGGCGCAGAAGATATTTTCCCGGATGGATTCGGTCGGCCAGCAGCGCATGGCGCAGTTGCATGGCGGCAGGCGTGACAAGCTCGAGATCAGCCCCAACCTCTGGGCCGGCGTCGGTCTGGTGCGCGGCGGGGCAGGCACCGCGCTGGTCGGGGATCCCACGACGGTGGCGGCGCGGATTCGCGAATACCAGGATGTCGGCATCGATACCTTCATCATGTCGGGCTATCCGCATCTGGAGGAAGCCTATCGCTTCGCCGAACTGGTGTTTCCGCTGCTGTCGCTGAAGCAGCCGAACAATGTGACGCCGATCCGCGTCAACACCGGCCCGTTCGGCGAGACCATCGCCAATGAACATCGTCCCCTCGTCAAGGCATCGCAATCATGAGTCTGATCGAAAGTCTTCCGCGTGTCCGACGCCTGCGCTTGCCGCGGGCCGACGGCCTCATCCCATGGATCGTGCCGCTTGCGATCATCCTGATCTGGCAGGCGGCGTGCGTCACCGGCTTCGTCTCGGCGCGGGTGCTGCCGGCGCCGAGCGATGTGGCGCTGGCTGGGTGGAAGCTGCTGCTGTCAGGCGAACTGGTGCGCAATATCTGGGTCAGTTTCTGGCGCGCCAGCGTCGGCTTCCTGATCGGCGGCAGCATCGGCTTTACCTTCGGCCTCGCCAACGGCCTGTCGCAGCTATCGAGCAAACTGACCGACACGACGTTGCAGATGGTTCGCAACATTCCGCATCTGGCGCTGATCCCGCTCGTCATCCTGTGGTTCGGCATCGATGAGTCGGCAAAACTGTTCCTGGTCGCTCTCGGAGTGTTCTTTCCGATCTACCTCAACACGCTGCACGGCATCCGCACCGTCGATCCGCAGCTGATCGAGATGGGCCGCATTTACGGCATGACCGACGGCGAATTGTTCCGCCGGGTGATCTTTCCGGGCGCGTTGCCGTCGATCTTCGTCGGCCTGCGCTTTGCGCTCGGCATCATGTGGCTGACCTTGATCGTGGCGGAAACCATCGCGGCGTCATCCGGCCTCGGCTACATGGCGATGCAGGCGCGCGAATTCATGCTGATCGACGTCGTGGTGCTCTCCATCCTGATTTACGCGTTGCTTGGCAAGCTTGCCGACAGCGCTTCACGCGCGCTGGAACGGCTGACGCTGTCCTGGCACCCGGCCTTCCAGAAACATTGAGGATTGAAATGCAAGAAGCTCTTCGTTTTCGTGCCGCGGACGCCGAGGTTGTGGACCGTGCCGAGTTCATCGAACAGGCGCGTCAGGTGCGACGTGGTGCGGAAGCTCCAACGCGCGGGCTTTCGCTGACGATCCGGGGATTGCGCAAATCGTTCGGCGACAACGAGGTGCTGCGCGGCATCGACCTGCACATTCCGGCAGGGCAGTCCGTCGCCATCGTCGGCCGCAGCGGTTGCGGCAAGAGTACGCTGCTACGGCTGATCGCGGGCCTTGAAACGATCACCGCGGGCACCATCAGTTTTGGCGAGGAAACGCGCGCGGAAGACGTCCGCGTGATGTTTCAGGAGCCGCGGCTGCTGCCCTGGGCCCGGGTGCTCTCGAACGTCGAGGTCGGCCTCGGCCGGGAGCGGACCTCGCCCGACGCGCAAGCCCGCGCCGACAGCGCGCTGGTGGAAGTCGGCCTTGACGACAAACGGGCACAATGGCCGGCGGTTCTTTCCGGCGGGCAAAAACAGCGCGTGGCGCTGGCGCGGGCCTTGGTCAGCCGCCCGCGCGTGCTGGCCTTCGATGAGCCGCTCGGCGCGCTTGACGCGTTGACGCGGATCTCGATGCAGCGGCTGCTGGAGCGGGTCTGGCAGGATCAGGGATTTACCGCGATCCTGGTGACGCATGACGTCGCCGAGGCCGTGGCACTGGCCGACCGCGTTCTGGTGATCGAGGACGGCCGCATCGCGCATGACATTGACGTCAATATCCCGCGCCCAAGGCGACGGGGTTCGGCGGAACTCGCCGCGCTGGAAGGCTCGATCCTGAAGAACCTGCTGCAAGGCACCGAGGACACTTCCGACCTGTGAGGCCATCATGAACTCCGTTGTCCGCCATATCGCGATCGACCGTCAGGTTTCCCAAGAGGTTTCCCGCGCGGTTTCCCAAGAGCTTTCACCAGGCGATTTTCGTGGCGCCATGCGCCAGTTGACGGGCGGGGTGAGCGTCGTCACGGCCGGGCGCGGCAAGGACATTTCGGGCATGACGGTGACCTCGGTGTCGTCGCTGTCGGTCGATCCGCCGGCGCTGATCGTCAGCGTCAACCGCAACGCGTCCTCATGGCCGCTCGTGCAGCGGTACGGCTTCTTCGGCGTCAATATCCTGACGTCTGACCAAATCGACGTCGCCGAGCGTTTTGCGGGCAAGGACGGGCTCAAGGGCGCGGAGCGGTTTGCCGGCGCCGAGTGGACGACACGCGCCTCGGGCGTGCCGCTGCTGGTAGGCGCACTCGCCGCGATCGATTGTGAGGTGGAGGAAATCGTCGAGCGGCATTCCCATGCCATTCTGATCGGCCGCGTGCTGGACCTGCAGCTCTCGACCCGCACGGCGGCGCTGGCCTATTGGCAGGGCCAGTATGTCGCGATCGACCGGGACGAGGACGCGGTCAGGCTGGCCGAAGTCAGCCTGCCCCCACCACGGGCCGCTCGCTACTGACGCGGGCAGTCTAATCGAGGATTGCGCTCAACGTCGCTGGCGTGTCGATGATGACGGTGCTGCCGCGCACGCCGTACCAAACCCCGGCGATGGTCTGCGGCGCACCTGCCAGCGGCACGCTGACGACCAGCGTGGTGGGCACGCGACCGGTGCTCGACGGTACCTGTTCGTTGTAGGTGAAGCTTGCAGCAACGCCCAACGCGGTACCGTTCACGGTAATTCCGACGGTGGCGCCGGGGTAGTCGTTGCCCTGTGCGTACGGCATCGGCAGGTTCAGGATCACCAGCGCCGAGGTGCCGACGCCTTCGGGAAGCGTGAGGCTAAGCCCGGGAATCGGAACGAAAGTGCCGGAGTTGGTCGACTGCGTCCCACTCGTCTGCGCGTACAAGGCCATGATCGCTCTCCCGTTGCTTGATAAATGTTAGCAACAAAAGGTTGAGTGAGGCAAATGGAATCGCGGTTCGGGAAATGTGAAAATTCGGTGACGGGCGGGGAAGGGCGTTTGTTGCCATGGCATTCCGCGGCCGCAGGGACTAGAAAGCTTGCTTCCGCCGCGGAACGAGAGCGCGCCTTGAAAGGCAGACTGCTGAAAAATGTCTGGTTGCTGCAACGGTTGTGGCCGCGCGTCGCGCGCTTGGCCGAATGCGGTGGGGTGACCCGATGAAGCGTGTCGCAACCTGGGCGTTCTACGGCGTCGGCGCGCTTGCGATCGGCTATCTCGCGCTTTACGCCTATGCCGTCTTCACCGGCCGCGATCTGCAGCCGGGCGATCCCATCCACATCTTCCGCAAGCCGGACGCACCGAGTTATTCGTGATGTCGAAGCTGAGGTGAGGCACCGTAGCGATAACTCGAGGCGTCATTCCGGGGCGATGCAAGGCATCGAACCCGGAATCTCGAGATTCCGGGTCTGGTCCTGCGGACCATCCCGGAATGACAATGGTTGGGGCTACCCCGCTGCGGCAAAGCGCTGATAGTCGCCGGCGCCGGCCGGCGTGATCGGGATTCCGCCGTCGGCATATTCGTTCAGCTTGTTGCGCAGCGTGCGGATCGAAATGCCGAGGATGTTGGCCGCGTGGGTCCGGTTGCCGAGGCAATGCTTGAGCGTCTCCAGGATCAGGTCGCGTTCGACGTCGGCCACCGTGCGGCCGACCAGCGCGCGGGTCACCTGTTCGGCGGCGAAGGTGGCATGTGCCACGGCCGGCGGGGTCTTTGCGAGGTCGAGGCGGTCGCCGTCCGGGGTGAGAATGGCATCGGCGCCGATTTCGTCGCCCTGCGCCATCAGCACCGAGCGGTGCATGGTGTTTTCGAGTTCGCGGACGTTGCCCTGCCAGCGGTTGGAGGTCAGCACCCGTCGCGCATCGCTGGAGATCGGGCGTAGCGGCACGCCGTTGGCTTCGGAATATTTCTTCGCAAAATGGTGCGCCAGTTCGATGATATCCGCCGGCCGGTCGCGCAGCGCCGGGATCTTCAGATTGACGACGTTGAGCCGGAACAGCAGGTCCTCGCGGAAGGTGCCTTCGCGCACGGCGTCGGCCAGGTTGCGGTTCGAGGTCGCGATGATGCGGATATCGACCGGGACCGGCTTGGTGCCGCCGACGCGGTCGATCACGCGCTCCTGGATCGCGCGCAGCAATTTCGATTGCAGCCGCACGTCCATCTCGGAGATTTCGTCGAGCAGCAGCGTGCCGCCGGTGGCTTCCTCGAACTTGCCGATACGCCGCGCCACGGCGCCGGTGAAGGCGCCCTTTTCGTGGCCGAACAGTTCGGATTCAAGGAGATGCTCGGGGATCGCCGCGCAATTGATCGAGATGAACGGCCGCTTGGCGCGTTGTGAGCGGGTGTGGACATAGCGCGCCAGCACTTCCTTGCCGGTGCCGGATTCGCCGGTGATCATGACCGAGGCGTCCGAGCCCGCGATCTGCTGTGCCAGCTTGACGACCTTGCCCATCGCCTCGTCGCGATAGATCAGGTCGCGGGAATCGTTGGCGACGGCGGCGAGCACGGCGGCGATCAGTTCCGGATCGGGCGGCAGCGGGATGTATTCCTTGGCGCCGGCATGGATCGCGGCGACCGCGGCGCGGGCGTCGTTGGAGATGCCGCAGGCCACGATCGGCACATGGATGTGTTCGGCCTCGAGCCGCATCACCAGGTCGCGGATATCGAGCGCGACGTCGACCAGCATCAGGTCGGCGCCCTTGCCGCCGCGCAGCACCGCCATCGCCTGTTCGATCGTCTCGGCGTGGGTCACCGAAGCGCCGTTGTCCATCGCGATCTTGGTGGCCGTGGTGAGCTGGCCCTTCAATGTGCCAACGATGAGAAGCCGCATCATAGTCTCCTGTTCGTCTGTTCGCGCCGCTTATGCGCGTGCCGTTGTTTAGGTGCGTTCCGCCTTGATGATTTCCGTCATGGTGACGCCGAGCTTGTCTTCCACCAGCACGACTTCGCCGCGCGCCACCAGCCGGTTGTTGACGTAGATGTCGATCGCTTCACCGACGCGGCGGTCGAGCTCGAGCACGGTGCCGGGGCCGAGCTTCAACAGTTCGCCGACGTCCATCTTGGAGCGGCCGAGCACCGCAGAGACCTGCACCGGCACGTCGAACACGGCCTCCAGGTCGGCCGCAATGCGCGAGGCCTGTTCGTCTTCATTGTAGGCCAGATCGTCCGCGGGCTCCGCGGCTGACGCGTTGAGGTCTTGCAGCGGGACCTGTGTGTCGGTGTCGCTCATGGTTCGGTCCTCACGGCCTTCCGGCCTGATCGCGGGACGCCATGTAGCGCCCGACAAGTTCGTTGATCTTGGCTTCGATGGCGGCCCGCTCCAGCACCACGCCGCCGTCGGCCCATTCGATCCGGCAGTCGCCGGTTGCAATATCAGGCTCGGCCAGGATCACCAGCCGGCCCTCGAAGCCGCTCTGCGTGGCCTGCCGCTCGATCTTTTCGCGCGCGGCCTCGTAGAGGGAGTCGTTGATGCGGACCACGAGGTGCGGCGTCGCGACCAGATGCGAGAAGCAATCGCCCACCAGTCCCGTGATCTCGCCGAGCGGCTCGGCGGCAATCAGTTCGCCGCACAATTTGCGGGCCACCGCGACCGCGACGTCGACCGCCTCGGTCTCCATCCGCGCTTCGATGCCGCCAAAGCGCGAGGCAATGCCCTTGATCGCAATGCCGATCTCCTCCAGCGCCAGCGCGGCGCGGCGGTCGCTTTCCGCCTTGGCCTCGCGCTGCGCGGCCTCGTAGCCGTCGCGATAGGCGCGGGCCTCGGCCGAGGCGATCTTCTGCGCGATCTCGGCGGGCGTGGCAGGACGCTCGCGCGTCTTGTCCGGCGCGCCGAAGTCCATGTCGAACAGGAATTTTGCGGGTGCGGCCATCAGTACACCAGCTCGTCGTCAGCGCGGTTCTTGGTCAAGGTGATTTCACCCTTGGCGGCCATGTCCTTGGCGAGGTTGACGAGCAGCGCCTGCGCCTCGTCGACGTCGCGGAGCCGCACCGGTCCCATCGCGGCCATGTCGTCCAGCAGCATCTTGCCGGCGCGGGACGACATGTTGCCGAGGAAGAAGCTGCGGACCTCCTCATTGGCGCTCTTCAGCGCAATGCCGAGCTTGTCCTTGTCGATGTTGCGCATCAGCGTCTGCGCCGAGGCGGAGTCGAGCTTGATCAGATCGTCGAAGGTGAACATCAGCGCCTTGATGCGCTCGGCGGATTCGCGGTTTTCCTCTTCCAGCGAGGTGATGAAGCGGGTTTCGGTCTGGCGGTCGAAATTGTTGAAGATTTCGGCCATCACCTCGTGGGCGTCGCGGCGGCGGGTCTGCGACAGGTTCGACATGAACTCGGTCCGCAGCGTCTGTTCGACGCGCTCGATGACTTCCTTCTGCACCGCTTCCATCTTCAGCATGCGCCCGACCACGTCGAGCGCGAGATCCTCAGGGAGGATTGCCAGCACGCGGGCGGCGTGCTCCGGCTTCAGCTTCGACAGCACCACGGCGATGGTCTGCGGGTATTCGTTCTTGAGGTAGTTGGCGAGCACCTCTTCCTGCACGTTGGAGAGTTTCTCCCACATGTTGCGGCCGGCGGGGCCGCGGATCTCGTCCATGATGCCGGTGACGCGCTCGCCCGGCAGATATTGCTGCAGCAGCCGTTCGGTGGCGTCGAAGGTGCCCATCAGGGCGCCGGAGGCCGACATCCTTGAGACGAATTCGAGCAGCAGGTCTTCGACCACGTCGGCCTCGACGGTGCCGAGCGTCGACATGTGGATCGACAGTTCGCGCACCTCGTCGTCGTCGAGCAGCGCCCAGACCTTGCCGCCATATTGTTCGCCCAGCGCCAGCATCAGGATGGCGGCGCGCTGCGGGCCGCTCAGCGGCTTGCCCTTGGGCCTTGTCGCCTGACGGCTCGCCAGCGCCGAGATGACGGTGGTGATGTCGTTGGCGTTGGTGGTTTGCGGTACGGCCATGTCAGGTCACTCGACAGGTTCGCTGAGCCATTGACGAACAATGGAGGCGGTCTCGTTCGGATTTCGTTCAGCGAGTTCACCGACCCGGTGCACGGCCTGGGCGTGGACCTGGCCCTGAACCTGGGCGACATCGATCAACGCGGCGGCGCCGCCGGCGGGAATCAGGGCCTGGCCGGGCGCGCCTTCGGCGCTGCCGTCGGCCAGCGCCGGCACAGCGGCGCCGCCGGTCAGCGCGGGAACGACTTCGGCGGCCAGGATGCGCTTGACCAGCGGGCGGATCACCATGAACAGCACGACGAGGCCGAGCAGCATCATGACGCCGAGTTCGATGACGTACATGACGTCATCCTTGGTGAACTGGAACATGCCGAGCAGGCCGGTCGGTTCGGCAACCGGGGGCACCGACGGGGCTTCGGCAAAGCGCAGGTTCACGACCTCGACCTGGTCACCGCGCTTCTGGTCGAAGCCGATGGCCGAGCGAACCAGGGTGGCGATGCGGTCGAGCATTTCCTTGCTGCGGTCGGAATAGACCATCTCGCCTTTTTCGTTCTTGGTGTAGGCGCCGTCGACCAGCACCGCGACCGAGATCTTGTTGACCCGGCCGGCCTCGGTGACTTCGGTCTTGGTGACGCGGGAAATCTCGTAATTGTTGGTTTCTTCGCTCTTCTTGCTCTGGTCGCGCGCCGGGACGCCGGCATTGGCCTGGTTGCCGGGCAGTTCGTTGTTGACCGTGACCTGGCCGCTGTCTCCGGCGGTCGCCGACGATTCCTCGCGGGACTGGCTGGAGCGCAGCACACGACCTTCGGGATCGAACTTGTCCGAGGTCTGGGTGACCTTGTTGTAGTCGAAATCGGCGGTGAGCTGGACGCGGGCGCGGCCCTGGCCGACCACCGAGGAGACGATCGCCTCGACCTCGCTGCGCATCCGTTTTTCGAAGGCGGTGCGGCGCTCGTCGCCGCTCGCGCCCTCGGGATTGCTGCTGGCGCCGTCGGCCAGGAGCCGGCCGCCCTCGTCAACGATCGACACCCGCTGCGGCTTCAGGCCGTTGACGGCCGAAGCGACCACGTGGCGGATGGCGCGGATCTGCTGGGGTTCGAGGCTGCCGCGCACCCGGACCACGATGGACGCCGACGGCTCCGGGATTTCGCGGGAGAACAGCGGCCGTTCCGGCAGCACCAGATGGACCCTCGCGGCCTGAATGCGATCGATGGCGCGGATGGTGCGGGAGAGTTCGCCCTCCAGCGCGCGCAGATGATTGATGTTCTGGACGAAGCTGGTGGTGCCGAGCGCATCGGATTTGTCGAAAATCTCGTAGCCGACGCCGCCGCCCTTGGGCAGGCCGCCTTCGGCCAGCTTCATCCGCAGCCGCGTCACCTTGTCCTTCGGCACCATGATCACGGCGCCCTCGTTGCGCATTTCGAACGGGATCGCCTGGCGCTCCAGATCCTTGATGATGCTGGCGGAGTCTTCAGCCGTGAGGTCGGTGAAGAGGGTGGTCATCTGCGGCGTCGTGACGCGCATGATGACGAACGCGAAGAAGCCGATCAGGGCTGCGGTCACGGCGACCATCGCCATCAGCCGCGACGCGCCCAGGCCTCTCAGGAAAGCAACGAGACTTTGCACCAACCGCCCCCAGGGATTCGGCCCAAGATCCCAAGATTCGTACCCGGGGACCGACTGGGCAATTATTGCCTAGGGGATGGTTTCCATATGGTTAACGACCGTTAAAGTCGGCGAAGGAAGTTTCGGCATGAAAAAAACCGACTTCGCAAAACGAAGCCGGTTTTCATCAAATCTTCCGGTTTGGAGAGTTTATTGCCGGTATTGCTGGATGCGGGTGGTCCGCAAGCCTGCAAGGCCATGCTGATCGATGGAGAACTGCCAGGACAGGAACTCGTCCACCGTCAGCGTGTAGCGGCTGCAAGCCTCCTCGAGGGAGAGCAGGCCGCCGCGAACCGCGGCAACGACTTCGGCCTTGCGGCGGATCACCCACCGTTTGGTGCCTGGCGCGGGCAGGTCCGCAATTGTTAATGGACTTCCGTCAGGCCCGATGACGTATTTTACCCTCGGGCGATGGGGTTCTGTCATGGCGTACTCACAAACTCTCAACCACTGAACTCACCCTGATAACCTACGCCGTGCGACTTAAAATTTGCCTAAGCCCAAGGCTTCAATACGAATCTCGTTGAACATGACGGGAACTGGGGGCGCGGGGCGTCTGCGAGAGGGGCTGGGCAGGGCCGGGCGGAGGAGGAGAGGGGGTAGGCGGATTGGAGTCGACTACATCGGCGGTCGCTCCACGAGCGAGGTGGAAGGCGTAATCCGCCATTTGGGCTGTTCGCTGCGGTCTCCGCTCTGAGCCTATTGGAGTTGTAACCGGCACGGCGGATTACGCCTACGGCTCAATCCGCCCTACCGACGTGCGTCGCCCCCACGCAAGCGGAATCTTGCGGCCCGCGTGCGACAAATCAACCCGACGGGCAAATCACTTCCGATTTACGGAAATTGTGTCAAGCCCCGAAATAAGAAATATTTCTGTTTACCAGAATGCAAATCAGGGGCATATATTCGCCCATCCCGTCCTACTCAGAAGGGCGTCGGCCGTCGTCACGGACGTTGGACGGGTTGCGGTGGACGCTGGTTTGCGCCTCGACGACGGCGTGGATAAGCGTACGGCAAAACCGTGTGGTCCTGGCACCCGTTGCAGGTGTCAAGCTGTCGGGTAGGCGAGAGCTGAACGGCAGCGACGGAGTCAACCAAGAACTCGTCTCCGGGGAGAGCGCGGCATAAGCCGTAAAGCCATTGCGCAGGGAAGGCCGGGTGTTCCCCGCTGCCCTGTATGCTCGTGTGCACTTTGTTTTGTGCAATCCGCACACGGGACCGCGGGTGCAGCGCGCACCCGGTCTTCCCTGCGCCCTCTTATTTCGGGGGCAAGGAATTTCTGGCAAAGCTCGGGCGCATGGCGCCGCGAGAATGCGGAAGTGTGTTGAGTGCACGGTGCAACAGCAAACGCCGCTGTCGTCCCGGCCTTGAGCCGGGACCCATAACCACAGGAAGAAGTTTTGCGAACGGTCTCTGCTACCGAGCTTCATAGAAAGATCACGCGGTATGGGTCCCCTAAGTTCACAAACGAAGTGCAACACTTCCAACTGGAGGTGTTGCCATGGGGCGGAGTTACGAGCA